>BQJV01000037.1 GCA_021604885.1 Acidimicrobiales bacterium | reverse complement strand
CCACAGTTCGTCGATCAGGGCCGCCGTCGAAGCGCCGCCGTCACGCAGGTCGCGGTGATGCCATGTGGCCACCCCGGCGACGGGAGGCGACGAGCAGTGTGTCGCGGCGGACGAGGTCGGCGCGATTCGACAGAGCGCTCGTCCGAGCAGGCCGGTGCCGCCCACGATCAGCAGCGCGGGACGGGCAGTGTCAGGCGCCGATGCTGTGATAGCCGCCGTCCACGTGGATGATCGAGCCGGTGGTGCCGCGGAACCAGTCGGACAGGAGGGCGACGGTGCTCTCGGCGACGGCGGTCGAGTCGTTGACATCCCAGCCGAGCGGAGACTTCTCGTCCCACACCTCCTCGAACGCGGCGAACCCGGGGATCGACTTCGCGGCGATCGTGCGGATGGGGCCGGCGGCGATGAGATTGCAGCGGATGTCCTGGGGGCCGAGCGCCCGGGCGAGGTAGCGGTTGGTCGACTCCAGCGCAGCCTTGGCGACGCCCATCCAGTTGTAGGCGGGCCAGGCGACCGTGGCGTCGAACGTGAGCCCGACGATGGAGCCGCCGTTCGTCATGAGCGGCGCAGTGGCTTCGGCCAGGACCTTCAGGGAGTAGGCCGAGATCTCGAGCGCGACCTTCACGTCGTCCCAGGTGCCACCCATGAAGTCGTCGCCGAGGATGGCTTCGGGCGCGAATCCGATGGAGTGCAGCGCACCGTCGACGCGGCCCCAGGTGCTCGTCAGCGTGTCGCGCAGCGCGTCGACCTGGGCCGGTTCGGTGACGTCGAGCTCGTAGACCTCGCACGGTTCGGGCAACTTGCGCGCCGTCCGTTCGGTGAGGCGCAGGCCCCGCCCCGCGCCGGTCAGGGCGATCTCGGCGCCCTGTTCCTGGGCGATGCGGGCAACGCCGAATGCGAGGCTGGCGTCCGTCAGCACGCCGGTGATCAGGATCTTCTTGCCGTCCAGCAACCCCACGACGCTTCCTCCGGGTGTCGTCCCTGGTCGTCGGCCGAGTCGCCGCCGACTGAGAACGCACCGTAGCCTCGTTCACCATGCACATCGGTCTCCTCGGCGCCACCGGTCCTGCGGGCACGGCACTGGCCGCCCGTCTCGCCTCCGTCGGCCACGAGGTCACCATCGGCTCCCGTTCGAAGTACCGGGCCCTGGAGGTGCGCGACACGATCATCGACAAGTGGCCGGATCGCTCGCTCACGATCGACAGCGCCGACAACCAGGGCGCCGCCGACGCCGAGCTCGTCGTGATCGCGACGCCGTGGAATGCAGCGACGGAGACCGCCCACTCGGTGCGCACCAGACTGCGCGGCAAGGTCGTCGTCTGTATGAGCAACGCACTCTCGAAGGTCGGCCGTGAGTTCCAGCCGCTCGTGCCGCCCCGCGGATCGGTGTCCGGGAGCGTGCAGGCCGAGTTGCCCGACAGCTACGTGGCGGCCGCGTTCCACCATGTGCCGGCCCGCGAGCTCGCCCAGCTGGACGAGCCGGTCATTTCCGACATCCTGATCTGCTCGGACCACCAGAAGGCGACCGTCACCGTCAGCGACCTGGTCGGCGAGATTCCGGGCATGCGCCCGCTCGACGCCGGCGAGCTGTCCAACGCCACGGCCATCGAGGCCTTCACCGCCGTGCTCCTCCAGCTCAACGTGCGCTACAAGACACGGGTCGCGCTGAAGCTGATCGGCATCGACGACGACGTCGACTGACACACCGGGCCGATGATGCAGCTGTACGACACGCATCTCGGCCGGATCGTGCCGTTCGAGCCCGGGCCGATCGTCACGATGTACGTGTGCGGCATCACGCCGTACGACGCCACGCACATGGGGCACGCCGCCACCTACGTCACCTACGACGTCCTGCAGCGCCGCCTGCGGGACCTCGGACACGAGACCCGCTGCGTCCGCAACATCACGGACGTCGACGACGACATCCTCGCGGCGGCCGCCCGCCGGGGTGTCCACTATCTCGATCTCGCATTCGGCGAGACGGCGCGATTCGACGAGGACATGGCCGCGCTGAACACGATCGAGCCGTGGTCGGCGCCGCGCGCCACGGGAGCGATTCCCGACATCCGCGGCGTGATCGAGTCGATCCTCGACCGCGGACTCGGCTACGTCGTCGGCGGCACCGTCTACTTCGACACCGTCGCGGCCGAGGACTTCGGCTCCCTCGGCGGGCTCGGGCGCGACCGGATGCAGCAGCTCGCGGTGGAGTGGCGCGAGAACCCGAGCGACCCGAACAAACGGGACCCACTCGACTTCATCATGTGGCGACCGTCCGACAACGGGGAGCCGGCGTGGGAGTCCCGCTGGGGCCCGGGCCGGCCCGGCTGGCATGTGGAGTGCTCCGCCCTCGCGCTGCGCGAACTCGGACCCACGATCGACCTCCACGGCGGTGGTGTCGACCTCCTCTATCCCCACCACGAATGTGTGCGGGCGCAGAGCGAGGCGGCGACCGGCGAGCCGTTCGTACGGCATTGGATGCACCAGTCGATGGTGCATCTCCTCGGCCGCAAGATGTCGAAGTCGACCGGCAACCTCGTGTTCGTCCACGACCTGCGGGACCGCTTCGACTCGATGGCGATTCGCCTGGCGCTCGGCGCGCACCACTATCGGCGTCCGTGGCAATGGAGCGACCAGTTGATCGAGGATGCGGCCGCGAGGCTCGACCGCTGGCGCGCCGCCGGAGCAGGCTCCGGGGCGCTCGAGGAGGTACGAGCCCATCTCGACGACGACCTCGATGTGCCCGCTGCGCTCGCGGTGGTGGACGCCGCCGCGGATGCCGGTGAGGGGGTCAGCGAAGCCGCCGACCTTCTCGGCGTGGATCTGACATGATGGGCGCCTGATGCCGGATCACAGAGCGATGCAACGAGCTGTCCTCACCGTTGGCCGTCCCGTCTTCGCCTCGCTCTGGCGGATCCGAACCTCAGGTCTCGAGAACATCCCGGCCACCGGCCCGGCGATCTTCACCCCGAACCACACGTCGGTGATCGACTCCTTCTTCCTGCCGGCAGTCCTCCCCCGACCGATCTGTTTCGTCGGCAAGGCCGAGTATCTGGACGACTGGAAGACCCGTCGGCTGTTCCCGGCGCTCGGCATGATCCCGATCGACCGAACGGGTGGCGACGCCTCCACGCGGGCGCTCGACACCGCGGCCGGACTCCTCGAGTGCGGCGAGTTCTTCGGCATCTACCCCGAGGGCACCCGGTCACGCACCGGCTACCTGCACAAGGGCCACACGGGCGCGGCACGCCTCTCCCTGCGCACCGGCGCGCCGATCATCCCGGTCGGCATCCTCGGCAGTCGCGCCATCCAACCGCCGGACGTGCCGATGCCCCGTCCGTTCCGGCCGGTCGAGCTCCGGTTCGGCAAGCCGATCTACCCGGCGTCGAGCGAGTCCGTCGCCGACACCCGCATGCGGCTCCGTCAGATCACCGATGAGGTGATGTTCGAGATCCGGGCGTTGACCGGCCAGGACTATGTGAACGAGTACGCGACCAAGGGCAAGCAGGACGCCCCGGAGACGCTCAAGGTCAGCGTGGATCCGGAGATGCCGGAGCGACGCTCGTCGGCCGACGTGCTCCGCGCCACCGCGGTCTGAATTCCCACGGGGCGGGTGAAGGAGACCGGTAGCCTTCGCGGAGTATGTCCGACGTGATCTCCGTCAACCTTCCCGATGGCTCGGCCCGTGAACTCCCGGCCGGTTCGTCCGCCGCGGACCTCGCGGCCGACATCGGGCCCCGCCTCGCCAGCGATGCGCTCATCGCGGTCGTCGATGGCACCGAGCAGGACCTCGGGGTCCCGCTCACGGACGGCTCGGTCGTGGAGATCGTGACGCCCGGCTCGGACCGCGGGCTCCACACCCTGCGGCACTCGACCGCGCACGTGATGGCGCAGGCGATCGTCGACCTCCACCCGGGCACCCAGCTCGCGATCGGTCCGCCGATCGAACACGGCTTCTACTACGACGTCGAGCTGCCCGACGGCCAGACCCTGTCCGAGGACGACCTCGAACGCATCGAGGCGCGGATGCAGGAGATCGTCGCGGCCGACCAGCCGTTCGTCCGCCACGAACTCAGCCTGGACGATGCGGTCGGCTTCTTCGCCGACGAGCCGTTCAAGGCGGAGATCATCGAGCGGGTTCGCGAAGGCGCCGTCTCCGGCGAGGACGCGGGCGAGGTCAGCGGCGACTCGATCAGCTACTACGCCAACGGCGACATCGCGGCGCCGGGCACGTTCCGCGACATGTGCACCGGCCCCCACGTGCCGAGCACCGGCCGACTCGCCCATTTCAAGCTCCAGTCGGTCGCCGGTGCGTACTGGCGAGGCGATGTGTCGCGCCCGATGCTCCAGCGGATCTACGGCACTGCGTGGGACTCCAAGAAGGCGCTGAAGACCCACCTCCAGATGCTCGCCGAGGCCGAGAAGCGCGACCATCGGCGCCTGGCCCAGGAGCTGGATCTCGTCAGCTGGCCCGATGAGCTCGGTCCCGGTCTCGCAGTGTGGCACCCGAAGGGTGCGCTCATCCGCAAGATCATGGAGGACTACAGCCGCGATCGTCACGAGCACGGCGGCTACGAGTTCGTCTTTTCGCCGCACATCGCGAAGTCGGTGCTGTGGGAGACCTCCGGTCACCTCGACTTCTACGCCGACGGCATGTACCCGCCCATGGAGATGGACGGTGCGTCGTACTACCCGAAGCCGATGAACTGCCCGTTCCACGTGATGGTCTACCGGTCGCAGCAGCGCAGCTACCGCGAGCTGCCGATCCGGCTCTTCGAGCTCGGTGCCGTCTATCGCTACGAGCTGTCCGGGGCGATCCACGGACTCCTGCGCAGCCGTGGCTTCACCCAGGACGACAGCCACATCTTCTGCACCCGCGAGGACATCGAGGCGGAGTTGGCCTCCCTGCTCGACTTCGTGCTGTCGGTGCTGCGTGCGTTCGGGTTCGAGGACTTCCAGGCGAAGCTGTCGACCCGCCCGCTCGAGAAGTCGGTCGGCGACGATGCGATCTGGGACCAGGCCACCGAGGGTCTGCGCGCCGCTCTGGAGACCCACGGCCTCGACTTCGTCGTCGACGAGGGCGGCGGCGCGTTCTACGGCCCGAAGATCGACATCGACGTGCGGGACGCGATCGGCCGGGCGTGGCAGCTGTCCACCATCCAGTTGGACTTCACCCTGCCCGAGCGCTTCGATCTGGAGTACGTTTCGTCCGACGGCTCCCGCCAACGTCCGGTGATGATCCATCGTGCCCTCATGGGGTCGATCGAGCGGTTCTTCGGTGTACTGATCGAGCACTATGCGGGCGCGTTCCCGGCCTGGCTCGCGCCGGTCCAGGTGCGTGTCCTCCCGGTCGCGGAAGTCCACGACGACCACGCTCACGACGTTGCGGCTCGCCTGCGGACCGCCGGCTTCCGGGTGGATGTGGTGAGCGCGGTCGAGCCGCTCGGCAAGCGGGTGCGCAACGGCAAGGTCGAGAAGCTGCCCTACGTGCTGGTGGTCGGCGACGACGACGTCGCGGCCGACACCGTCGGCGTCAACAAGCGGGGCGAGGACGGGCCCGAGCGCGACGTCACCGTCGGCGACTTCATCGCCCGCCTCGCCGCCGAGGTCGACAAGAAGGTCTGAGGCGACGCATGGTCGAACACCTCTGGTCCGGCTGGCGCATGGCCTACATCCAGGGCGAGCCGGGCTCCGAGGTGCGCACCGTGGAGGTACCCGACGGATCGACCCTGTTCGAGGCGATCCTCGACAGCGAGCTGCCGGACGACGAGACGTTCATCGTCTGGCGCGGGGAGCACTGCTTCGCCCTGCTCAACGCGTATCCCTACACATCCGGGCACGTCATGGTGCTCCCGAAACGGGGCGTCCCGATGCTCGCCGACCTCACCGATGACGAACACGCCGAGCTGTGGCAGGGCGTGCGACTCGCGACCGAGGCGGTCACTGCCGCCTACGAACCGATGGGAATGAACGTCGGCGCGAACCTCGGGCAGGGCGCCGGGGCCGGGTTCCCCGATCATCTCCACGTCCATGTGCTTCCCCGCTGGGAGGGCGACACGAACTTCATGACCGCCGTCGCCAACACGCGGGTGTTGCCGGAGGCGTTGATCGATTCCTGGCGGCGTATCCGCGACGCGTGGCCCGTACCCTGAACGACGTGTCCGACGAAGTGATCTCCGACGAGCCGGTCCGCGACGAGGACGTCCGTGACGAGCTCCCCGCGGACCTCGACACCACGGCGATCGCCACGCCCTATCTGTTCCCGAACAACAGTCGCCGCCGCATCCCCGGCGTGCTCTACATCCTCCTCGGTATCGGCTGCGTCGTGGCCGTCGCGATGGCCGGTGAAGGCGCCGTTCTCGTCAACGGCGGCGTCACGGTTGCCGGCATCGCCCTGATCGTCATCGGGCTCTACCACCTGCAGGGCGGTTGGGACCTCTCGTTCGACGAGGAGCAGGCGCTCGGCGCGGCGACCCGCCAGGTCGGCTTCCCGGTCGGCCACGCGTCCGCGCAACTCGGCTGGCGCGGCTTCCGCAGTCGTCCGACGTGGCGCATCCTGCTCTACTCGAACGAGCCGTCTCCCGAACACCGCGGCCTCGTGCTGGTCGACGGCATCGACGGCGAGATCATCGACCACTTCACCGAACACAATCCCGAGGACTGGTCGGCGTACCAGACCGCCGCGGTGGAGGACGAGGGCTGAACCGGCACCGGGGAGCGCGCTGCTACCCTTGGGCCGTCCCCCAGGAGTTCTCATGTTCGACGGAAATTGGCGCACAACGGTCGACAAGGGCCTCACGCCCATCGGTCACAGCCTGCGACGCACCGGCATCACTGCCGACGTCATCACGGTCATCGGCATCGTCATGGCCTCGGTCGCCGCGGTCACGATCGGTGCCGGCTACACCCGACTCGGCTTCCTGTTTCTCCTGCTCACCGGCATCCCCGACGCCCTCGACGGCGCGGTTGCCCGAGCTTCCGGCACCGGTTCGGACCGAGGCGCCTACTTCGACTCGGTCTCCGATCGGCTGACCGACGGCCTGCTCTTCGGCGGTGTCGCCTGGCACCTCGCGAGCACCGAGCCGGGCCGCATCATGATGCTGCCGGTGGCGATCATGGGCCTCGCGATGTTCATCTCGTACCAGCGGGCGAAGGCCGAGTCGCTCGGCTACGACGCCAAGGGCGGGATCATGGAGCGGGCCGAGCGCATCATCGTGCTGGCTCTCGCCCTGCTGTTCGCTGAGCTGCTCATCCCGATCCTGTGGGTGATGTTCGTGCTCACCGCGATCACCGCGATCCAGCGGTTCGTCAAGGTCTGGAAGCAGGCCTCCGTGGATCGCCCGCTGGCCGCTCGTCAGCAGCGACGTCAGCCCCGAGCCCGTCAGCGTGCGACCACCGAGTCGCAGTGGCGTCAGCGCATGCGTGAGCGTCGCTCCCTGCGCGACGGCTGACCCGTGCCGTCCGCCTCCGCCTACAAGGCGGGGTCGTTGCTGGCCCGTCGACTCCCGGCCTCTGTCGGCACCACCGCGGCCCGCCTGATCGGGGCGGGAGCCGCTGCGTCGCCCGAACGGCGCCGCGTGGTCGCCCACAATCTCGAGCGGGTCTACGGACGCCCGCTCAGCGCGGTGGAGAAGCGGCGCAAGGTCGCCGAGGTCTTCGAGTGGTACGCCCGCTACTACCACGAGAGTTTCCGCCTCCCCGATCACTCGGCGGCGAAGATCGACCGGGAGTTCGGCTACGAGGGCTTCGGGCAGGTCGAGGAGGCGTGCGCCAACGGCCAGGGTCCGATTCTCGCTCTCCCGCACCTTGGCACCTGGGAGTGGGCGGCGTTCTGGCTCGCACTCGTGCCGAAGTACAAGGTCACGGCCATCGTGGAGCCGCTCGAGCCTCCGGAGCTGTTCGAATGGTTCGTGAGCTATCGGGAGTCGCTCGGCATGAACATCGTGCCGCTCGGGCCGGAGGCCGGGAAGGCCAGCGTTGGGGCGCTCAACCGCGGCGAGGTCCTCTGCCTGCTGGCCGATCGTGACCTCCAGGGCAACGGCATCCCCGTCGAGTTCTTCGGCGAGCGCACCACGCTGCCGGCCGGTCCCGCCACCCTGGCCCTGCGCACCGGCTCGCCCCTGCTCCCGACCGCGGTCTACTGGAAGGACGGCAGCCGGTGGGGCCATGTCCTCCCGGCGCTCGACACCGAACGGCGGGGCAAGCTCCGCGAGGACATCAGCCGCGTCACGCAGGACCTCGCGACCGCGTTCGAGTCGCTGATCTCCGCCGCCCCCGAGCAGTGGCACATGCTCCAGCCGAACTGGCCGAGCGACTACGCCGCGATCGGTGAACCGCTACCGCCCCACTTCGAGGATCTGGCATGAGGATCGGGATGGTGTGCCCCTACAGCCTGACCCTGCCGGGCGGGGTGCAGAACCAGGTGCTCGCCCTCGCTCGCGCCCTGCGCCGCAAGGGCCACGCCGTCCGTGTGCTCGCGCCGTGCGACGGACCGCCGCCGGACGCCGGTGTCACCCCCCTCGGCCTCAGCCTCCCCGCGTCGAGCAACGGCTCGGTCGCGCCGGTCGCGCCCGACCCGTCGGCTCAGCTCCGCACGATCCGGGCGATGCGTGACGAGGCGTTCGACGTGATCCATCTCCACGAGCCGCTCGCGCCCGGCCCGACCACCACGACCCTGTTGACGAAGCCCGCGCCGCTCCTCGGCACGTTCCACATGGCGGGCACGTCCCTTTCCTACGAGTTCATGCCGAACGTCGTGCGCTATCTCGCCGCTCGTCTCGATGACAAGGTCGCGGTGTCCGAGGACGCCCGCACGATGGCGCGCACCTATCTCGGCGGCGAGTACGACCTCACGTTCAACGCCGTCGAGGTCCGCCGATACGACGAGAGCGAGGCCCATCCGACCGACGGGCCGACCGTGTTCTTCATCGGCCGCCACGAGGAACGCAAGGGCCTGCGGGTCCTGCTCGAGGCGGCGGCGTTGTTGCCGCCCGACGTCCGGATCTGGATCGCCGGCGAGGGCGCAGAGACCGAATCGATGAAGGCGGCCTACGCCGGCGACCCACGATTGGTGTGGCTCGGCGCCATCAGCGAATCGGAGAAGATCGCCCGCATCAAGGGCGCCGACGTGTTCTGCGCACCGTCGTTGCACGGCGAGTCCTTCGGCATCGTGCTGATCGAAGGCATGGCGGCGCGCACACCGGTGGTCGCGAGCGACATCCCCGGCTATGCGAACGCGGCTCGCCAGGGGAGCGACGCGTTGCTCTTCCCGGCCGGCGACGCCGCCGCACTCGCCCGCAGTCTGCGTGAGGTGTTGCGGGACGAGAGCCGTCGCAACGCGTTCGTCACCTCGGGCCGCGAGCGCGCCGAGGAGTTCTCCATGGCCGCGCTGGCGGACCTCTATCTCGCCCGCTACGAACGGATCGCTCACACGGCCGCCGACGGCAGCTGATCAGCGCGGCCGGACGACCTTCCCGCGGGGCTACGCTTCCATCCATGGTCATTGCACTGATCGTCATCCTCGTCGTGGTGTTGCTGCTGGTCTTCTACGTGATCCGGCTCTACAACAACCTCGTCAAGTTCCGGAACCGCATCGAGAACGCCTGGGCGCAGATCGACGTCCAGCTCAAACGGCGCTGGGATCTCATCCCGAACCTGGTCGAGACCGTCAAGGGCTACGCCTCGCATGAGCAGGAGACCCTCGAAGCGGTTATCTCGGCTCGCAACGCCGCCACCACGGCGACCGGTCCGGTCGAGTCCGCCCAGAGCGAGAACATGCTCACCGGCGCGCTGAACAAGCTGTTCGCGCTGAGTGAGGCCTACCCGGACCTCAAGGCCAACACGAACTTCCTGGAGCTCCAGGAGGAGCTGACCTCCACCGAAGGTCGTATCGCCTTCGCCCGTCAGCACTACAACGACTCCGTCCTCAAGTACAACACTGCGATCCAGACCTTCCCGGCCGTCGTGCTGGCCGGCGCGCTGCGCTTCAACGAGCGGGAGTATTTCGAGGCCGAGGGCGAAGAGCGGGGCAACGTCTCCGTCGAGTTCTGATCGCTCCGGAGCCTGGATCATGCCCACTGTCGCGCCTCGCCTCCTGTTGCTCGCGCCGGCGATCGTCCCTGCGGTCGTCGTGGCGATCGTCATCGCCGTCGTGCTCGACGCGCCCGTGTCGCTGCTCATCGGCCTCGTCGTCGGCGTCGCAATCGCGGTCGCCCTCGTCTGGTGGCTCGAGCGACGGGCCCCGAGTGCGGCCCTGCGGTCGCTCGGTGCACAGCCGCTGATCCCCGGCTCCGAGCCGCGGCTCGAGAGCCTCGTCGAGAGCATCTGCGCCAGCCACGGCATCAGTGAGCCCCAGCTCTACCTGGTCGAGTCGCGGGCGCCGGATGCGGCGGTCGCCGGCAACGCCAACGACACCCGACTCGTCGTCACCACGGGAGCGCTTCGCCAACTCGACCGCCTCGAACTCGAAGCGGTCGTGGCCCGGGAGCTCGTGATGTTCGGCAACGGGATCCACGCGGCAACCGTGCTCGCATCGGTCGCGCCGTTCTACGGACCCTTCGCCGACCGTCTCCGCAGCCGCATGCTCGACGATCGGCGCCTCGCCCTGGTCGACATCGAAGGCGTGAAGCTCACCCGCTATCCGCCCGCCCTCGCCGGTGCGTTCGAAAAGGCGGCAATCGCCGACGGCGTGCCTGACCGACCGGCGTCCCGCCATCTCTGGCTGATCGGCCCCCACGGCTCGCACGGTCTCGTGCAGCCGGCGCTCACCGAGCGCATCGACACACTTCGGGAACTCTGATGCACACGATCCTTCGCGGCCCCCGTGCCGTGGCAAGCGCTCTTCTCGTCGTCCTCGCTGTCGTCGCGGCGGCCTGTTCCGGAGGCGGCGTCGACGTCGCCGAGGACGAGCCGACGACGACCAGCACGACCAGCACGTCGACGACGACAACGACGACCACCGAGCCCGAGGGCCCCCCGTCGCCGCTGACCGGGGAAGCCCTCGACGACGAGTCGATCCTCGACGCACCGGCGATCGTCGTGAAGATCTCGAACAACAACACGGTCCAGGACTCCTGGGCCGGGATCGAGCGCGCCGATGTCGTGATCGAGGAACGGATCGAGGCGCGGGCGACGCGCTTCGCGGCGATCTTCCACAGCGACCTTCCGGATCGGGTCGGACCGATCCGCTCCGGCCGCACCAGCGACCTCGATCTCCTGACCAACCTCGGCGCGCCGATCCTGGTGTACTCCGGGGCGAACACGACCGTCACGGGCCAGCTGCGCGGCCTCGAGCGCGACGATCTGGTGACGCTGGTGGTGGATCGGGCGACGAACGTTGACCTGGTCCGTGACGACAGTCTCGGGCGGCCCGACAATCTGTTCTCCGACCTGGGCGAGATCCTCGAGAAGTACCGCGACGACGCCGGGACCGCGACGCCGTTGTTCGCCGCCGGCTTCGATGCCGATGCGCCCTCCGGTGGCGAGTCCGGGGACGGAGCGACCGTCGACGGTGCGGATTCCGTCGCGTTCGTCTGGGATGGCGAGGGCAGCTATGTCCGTGTCCAGAACGGCGAGATCCACGAGACCGCCGATGGCGAGCCCTTCGCCTTCGCCAACGTGGTCGTGTACGAGACCGTCTACCGCCGGTCGACGATCGACCCGGATTCGGTGGACGCCGACACCGTCGGTGAAGGCGCTGTCCACATCCTGCGGGACGGCCGCCGCTACTCGGGCACCTGGAGCCGCGCCGCGAACACCGATCCGTTCCTGTTCACGGATGCCGACGGCAACGAGATCGCACTCACGCCGGGTTCGACCTGGGTCACCCTGGCTCCCGCCGGCAGCTACGGCTTCGAGGTCGACGACGAAACTGCGGCGCTGCTGACCGAGGCTGACGGATAACCTCTCCTCATGACTGAGAACAGCGGCCGCACGACCGGCACACCGCTCGTCAAGCGGGGCTTGGCTGAGATGTTGAAGGGCGGCGTCATCATGGACGTCGTCAATCCCGAGCAGGCGAAGATCGCCGAGGACGCCGGGGCGACGGCCGTCATGGCCCTCGAACGCGTGCCGTCCGACATCCGACGTGACGGCGGCGTGTCCCGCATGTCCGACCCGGAGATGATCCAGGGCATCCAGGCCACGGTCTCGATCCCGGTGATGGCGAAGGCCCGTATCGGCCACTTCGCCGAGGCGCAGATCCTCCAGTCGCTCGGTGTCGACTACATCGACGAGTCCGAGGTGCTGACCCCGGCCGACGAGGCGCACCACATCGACAAGTGGGCGTTCACCGTGCCGTTCGTGTGCGGCGCCACCAACCTCGGCGAGGCGCTGCGCCGCATCAGCGAGGGCGCGTGCATGATCCGCTCCAAGGGCGAGGCCGGCACCGGCAACGTCGTCGAAGCCGTGCGCCACCTCCGCTCGATCATGGGCGACATCCGCAAGATCGGTCAGGCCGACTCCGCCGAGCTCTTCGACTGGGCCAAGCAGCTCCAGGCGCCGCTGCCCCTCGTGCAGGAGATCGCCGAGACGGGCGAGCTTCCCGTGCCGATGTTCTGCGCCGGCGGCATCGCCACGCCGGCCGACGCCTCACTCGTCATGCAGCTCGGCGCCCAGGCGGTCTTCGTCGGCTCCGGCATCTTCAAGAGTGACGAGCCGGCCAAGATGGCCACGGCCATCGTCGAAGCCGCCACCCACTTCCAGGATCCCGACATCCTGGTGAAGGTGTCGACCGGTCTCGGCGACGCGATGAAGGGTCTCGAGATCGCCTCGCTCGAGACGAAGCTGGCCGAACGCGGCTGGTAGCGGGGGTTGTCCGCCCCGACCATCGGCGTGCTCGCCCTCCAGGGCGCGTTCGCCGTCCACGCCGAGATCTTCGCCGCGCTCGGGTGCGCGACCCAGGAGGTCCGCACCGCTGAACAGCTCGCGTCGGTGGATGGTCTCGTTGTTCCCGGCGGTGAGTCGACCACGATGTCGATGCTGCTGGAGCGGTCGTCCATGCTCGACCCGCTGCGG
>BQJV01000036.1 GCA_021604885.1 Acidimicrobiales bacterium | reverse complement strand
GTCCTGCTCAGCGGCTTCACGGCCGGCGTCGTCGCCATGGTCGAGGAGGATCTGCTCGGCCGGGCCGAAGCGCTGGCCGCGTCGAGCGACGTCGCCGTCGTCGTGGTCGGGACCAACGACGACTGGGAGACGGAGGGCCGCGATCGTGATCTGTGGGAGCTCCCGGGTGATCAGCCGGAGCTGATCCGACGGGTGAGCGCGGCCAATCCCCGCACCATCGTGGTGCTCAACGTCGGCGCGCCGCACGACATGAGTTGGATCGACGATCCTGCGGCGGTGCTCAGCGTCGGGTTCGGCGGCCAGGAGCTCGGTGATGCCGTGGTCGACATGCTGCTCGGCGACGTGGAGCCGTCGGGCCGGGCGCCGACCACCGTCGGTGCGCGCTACGAACACTTCGGCGCATACCCGAACTACCCGGGCGACAACAGTGTCGTGCGCTACGGCGAGGGTGTCTTCAGCGGGCACCGGTTCCATGATGCAATGGCGATCGACCCGCTCGTGCCGTTCGGCTACGGACTGGGCTACACGACCTTCTCGATGTCGGCGCCCCGGGCGGCCGCGCAGGCCGCGCCCGGCGACACCGTCACCGTGGAGGTCGACGTGACCAACACCGGTGATCGGGTCGGGTCCGAGGTCGTGCAGGTCTATGTCGAGCCTGTCGATCCGGTCATCCTGCGGCCGGTGCGGGAGCTGAAGGGGTTCCGCAAGGTCACCCTCGAACCGGGTGCGGCCGAGACGGTCACTCTCGAGCTCGATGCCCGGGCGTTCGCCTACTACGACATCGGCGATCCGATCTGGGAGCAGCTCCAGGCCGGCATGCCCGTGCCCGCAGACGGCGACGGCCTCCACCGCCACGAGGCGGGCTGGTGGGTCGACCCGGGCGACTATCGCATCGTCGCCGGCCGCTCGTCGCGCGACTTCACCGGCGACGCGACCGTCACTCTCGACGGCGACGCAGCCAAGCTTCCCAACTGATTCGCATCAGCCTGACGCAGATGTAGCGGGGGTCAGACCCCAGTTGAAGCGCAGATGTTGCGGGTGTCAGACACCAGATGTTGCGGTGAAGGAGAGGAGGTTGTGGGTGACGACGGCGGCGTCGGCGCCGCGGTCGAGGACCTTCACGGCGGCGGCATGGGGGCCGATCGGGTCGACGACGGCTTCGAACGGACCGACGCGGCCCATCGTGACGTAGCGGACGTCGAAGCTCGTGGTCACGAGCGGTCCGGACGTGGCCTCGAGCACACGGAGCGCCGCGAGTTCGGCGAGGAGGGCGGACACGCCGCCCTGGAGGATGCCGGCCGGGTTGAGGAGCTGGGGGCCGAGCTCCACGGACAAGCCGCGGTCGGTCGCCTCGGCGCCCAACAGCTCGGCGAGCGGCGCCTCGGGCGCGGCGGCCCACGACATCGAGTCGATCGGGAAGTCGGGGCGGGGTGGGTCCTGGGGCCGGCGGGGCAGGCGGATGAACGTCGAGACGGCAGTCGCCGTGGCCGCTCCGGTGTCGTCGACGAGCGGGAGGTCGATCGAGACCGTCCGGCCGGCGCGCTGCACGACGGGGCGGCCCCGGAACTCGGTGGCCTCACACGGCGTGCGTCGGACACCGATGTCGACGGTGAAGCTCCAGTCGTCCTCGGATGCGATCTCGGCCGCGTAGCCGGCACCGACGTCCGCGAGCATCACGAGACAGGCGCCGAGGGCCATTTCCCGATGGCTGCGTTCGGGGGTGACCTCGAGCCAGCACTCCGGCACGCCGTCCACGAGCCGCATGTGCGCGCCCATCTGGGAGGGAAGTGAACGCGGGCCGGTCGGGATGTCCGTCACGGCGACGCAAGTTAGTGGCGCGGGGCGGCGCCGGTGAAGTCGGTCAGGCCTTGACGGTCTGCCAGCGCTCGGCGCCGCGCAGCGCCATGCCGACGCCGATGAGCAGTGTGCCGATCATCGCCGCGAGCATCACCTCACGGGGGCCGGTGTCGGCGAGGTCTTCCTCCTGGACGACGTTGGTCCCGAGGACCTCGACGTCCGGATCGGTCGACTCGTCGTCGGGCACGCTCGGGGTCAGCACATGCGTCGCCTCGTGGTCACGCGCCTCGTCACCGACGTACACCGTGATGCCGTCGTCCGGGATGTCCCAGTTGACGACGAAGGTCGCCTTGCCGTCGCCATCGGTGACCGCCACTTCGACCGCAGCGATGTCGCACGCCGAGGTGCCGAGATCGAGCTCCTCACCTTCGGCTGGTGTCTGACAGGGAATCGCGTAGATCGCCGTGTCCGGCGCGAAGTCGGACACGTCGATGGTGAGTTCGGCCAGACCGACCTCGGGTTCCGCGGGCACGATGTCGAGCTCCGCCGCCAACGCCATACCGGCGCCCACGGTGAGGACACCGATTGCCACAATCGTCACGGTCGCAAGGACTCGCCGCATTCTCAACCTCCAACGCAGGTCCGCATGTGCGGAGCATCCTCCCACTCGCCTGTGTGGGAACACCACGCAGAGTAGCAATACGGGGACGCATTGTCACGTTATGCGTTCGGGAACGAACGGGCTGTGGTCGGCGTTGAGTCAGCGTAAGGTCCATTCCGACCGGTTGACGCGACGATCATGTCGCACCAAGGAGTCACCATGTTGTTCGGACGTGACAAGCAGCAGATGCCCGCCCCCGAGGACTCGCTCCCGGGTCGGCCGGATCCGTTGCCCGTCCAGGATGCCCATCTCGTGCTCGGGACGCCGCTCGTCGGTCCGTACCCCGACGGGATGAAGACGGCCGTGTTCGGCCTCGGCTGCTTCTGGGGAGCCGAACGCTTCTACTGGCAGCTCGAGGGCGTGCACACGACCGCCGTCGGCTACGCCGGCGGTCACACACCCAACCCGTTCTACGAGGAGGTGTGCTCCGGGCGCACGGGTCACAACGAGGTCGTGCTCGTCGTCTACGACCCCGAGGTCGTCTCCTACGACGAGCTGCTCAAGGTGTTCTGGGAGGTCCATGATCCGACCCAGTTCATGCGCCAGGGCAACGACATCGGCACGCAGTACCGCAGCGAGATCTACGTCTACGACGAGGACCAGCGCGCCGCGGCCGAAGCGAGCAAGGCCAGGTACCAGGGAGCGCTCAAGGGCGCGGGCTTCGGCGAGATCGAGACGACCGTCGTCGACGCGCCGACCTTCTACTTCGCCGAGGAGTACCACCAGCAGTATCTCCACCGGAACCCCGGTGGCTACTGCAACCACGGTGTCTGTCAGGTGCGCTACGACCTCGAGCCCACGGGCTGAGCACACCCACCCGAAAACGCGGAAACGCCCGGCCCCCCCCAGGGGACCGGGCGTCTCTCGTCGGACTCAGATGCTCTGGCTGGGGAAGCCCGGGCCCTCGTGGTCGGTGCCATTCATGTTGGCGTTCAGGCGAGCGGCCTTCATCAGCTTCTCCATGACGGGTCCCATGTCCTGGGGGTCGTCGGTCTGGGTCTCGACGGGGCCGAGGTGCCAGCCCTCCGCGATGCCGAGCTTCGGACCACGGACGTCGAACACGCGCCCGGTCACGTTGGCGGCCTCGGGCGACGCGAGCCAGGTGGTGACCACCGAGATCCAGCGCGGCGACATGGCTTCCATGACCTCGTCGGACAGGTTCTCCTCGCCGCCCATGAGCGGGATGGTGAGGCGCGAGACGGCGGTCGGCGCCAGGCAGTTCACGGTGACGCCGTACTTGACGAGCTCCTGCGCGGCGATCATCGAGAAGGCGGCGATGCCGGCCTTGGCGGCGCCGTAGTTGGTCTGGCCGACGTTGCCGTAGATGCCGGAGGGCGACGCCGTGTTGATGATGCGCCCGTAGACGTCCTCGCCGGCCTTAGCCTTGGCCCGCCAGTGCACCGACGCGTGGTGGGCGGGGCCGAACGTGCCCTTGAGGTGGACCGCCATGATGGCGTCCCAGTCTTCCTCGGTCATCGAGAAGAGCATGCGGTCCCGCAGGATGCCGGCGTTGTTCACGACGATGTTGATGTCGCCGAAGGCGTCGACGGCCTGGTCGATCATGGCCTTGGCCTCGGCGAACTTGGCGACGTTGCCGCCGTTGACGACGGCCTTGCCGCCCATCGCCTCGATCTCCGCCACGACCTCCTGGGCCGGGGTGGCGTCGCCGCCCTCGCCGTGGATGTCGCCGCCGAGGTCGTTGACGACCACGGACGCGCCGTGCTCGGCCATCATCAGGGCGTGTTCGCGGCCGATGCCGCGGCCGGCGCCGGTGATCAGGGCGACCTTGCCCTCGAGAAGCTTGCTCATGTGAAAACCCCTCCTGGGGCGTGATCGCTGTCCGGCGCTCGCCGGAACGTGACAAGTGAACGATCGTTAGCGTGCCACGGGCGGGCGCAAACGGCTACTCGGGCCGATCGCACGGATCATGACCCGTCAGCTGTCGGTGAGCACCCACCCGTTGGGCACGCAGCCGTCGAGTCCCTTGGTCTGCTGCATCATGATCGGGGCCGGCTGGCCGGCACCCGGGCAGGCGTCGTGACCTGCGCCCACGATGTAGTGGCCGACCTCGTGATTGACGAGATAGCGCCGGTAGGTCTCGAGGTCCCCCGGCCAGTCGTCGGTCGCCCCGAACCAGCGCAGCGAGTTGATCGCGATCCAGCCGTTGCGGGCACAGGAGAACCGGCCGTTCGTCTGGAGCGGGGCGCACATCCGGTCGACGTCGTCGGGGAGGGCGACGATGATCGTGAACTCGCCGCCTTCGTCCACGAGTTCGAAGCCGGCCCCACGGCCGATCCAGCTGCGCCCGTCGCCGAGGGTGTCGACCACGAAGCGGGCGAGCTCGTCGCGGGTCAGGTCGTCGACGCCCTCGCCGACCTCGACGGAGAACCGCACCATCGGCGTGCCCTCGTGGAACAGGGCCGGCGCTGCGAGCGTCGTCGTGGTAGTGGTCGTGGTCGTCGTCGAGGTGGTCGATGTCGCCGGGGCGGACGTCGACGTGGGCGGAGTCCTGGTGGTGGTCGTCGTGGTGCTCGTGGTCGTCGTCGGTTCGGCCGGCGGCGCGTCCGCCCCGGCGCACGCCGCCGCGACGAGGGCGACGGCGATCAGCAGCTGCCTCACACCCGGCTGAGCGCCATGGTGAGCCCGCCGGCATGGCACTCGTGCTTGCGACCGGCGGCGATGAGCCCCGGCATGATCGCGGCGGACATCTCGATCGCCTCGCCCACGGCTGTCCCCGCGATCTCGTAGACCGTCAGATTGTCGGCGGTGCCGGGCCGAGGATCCGCCCGTCGCCATCGCGTGCCTCCGACGAAGGCGCCGCACGACATCATGTCGGGCAGGTGGACGCGGTCGTACCATTCGTCCCACTCCGCGAGCCGGGCCGCGTCAGTCGACAGGACCTCGGCGGCGATGAGGGCGGTGACGTCCGCGTCGGGCTCCGGTGTGAGGGTGGCGCCGTGGCGGACCCACCGGTCGGTGCGGATGTCCGCCTGGGCGGTCTCGAAACCCACGGCCCGCGGCGGCTCGTCGACGCTGACGATCACATGGCTGTGACCCGCGCCGGGCCGCCCGACCGGGGCGGGCGGATCGATCCGGAACACGCCGCCGTCGACGGCGTCGAGCGCGGCCGCCGTGGCGGCTTCCCAGTCGGCTTGCGGTGCCCCCACCGGCTTGGTGGCGACGATGGTCAGCGTGTCGAGGAGATGGAGCCGGTGCACCGACCGACGCTCACGTGACCTTGAGGAGCATGGCGTCGCCCTGGCCGCCGCCGCCGCACAGGGCGGCTGCCCCCACGCCGCCGCCCCGACGCTTCAGCTCGTACGCGAGCGTGATCGCCAGGCGGGTTCCGCTCATGCCGATCGGATGGCCGAGGGCGATGGCGCCGCCGTTGACGTTGACCACGTCCTCGGGCAGGCCGAGTTCGGCCATCGACGCGATGGAGACGGCGGCGAACGCCTCGTTGAACTCGAAGAGGTCGACGTCACTGAGCTGCATTCCGGCCCGATCGAGCGCTTTGCGGGTCGAACGGCTCGGTTGGGTCAGCAGCGAGGTGTCGGGTCCGGCGACCTCGGCATAGTCGACGATCTCGGCGAGGGGCTCCACGCCGAGCTTCTCGGCTATGGCCTTCGTGGTCACGACCACGGCGGCGCCGCCGTCCGAGAGTTGCGACGCGTTGCCGGCGGTGACGTTGCCGCCCTCGGCAAACGCCGCTCGCAGCCCGCCCAGTGATTCGGCCGTGGTGCCCACGCGGATGCCCTCGTCGTCGGCGAGGACGATCGGGTCGCCCTTACGTTGGGGAATCTCCACCGGGATGATCTCGTCCTCGAACAGGCCGTCCTTCTGGGCCCGCGCCGCGCGATCGTGCGACAGCGCCGAGATCCGGTCCATGTCCTCACGGCTGATGCCGGCGGCCGCGGCGTGGCGCTCTGTACCGGCGCCCATGAGCTCCGACTCGAACGAGCACCACAGGCCGTCGTGGGTGAGCGCGTCGGGCAGCGTGGCGTTGCCGTAGCCGTAGCCCGTCCGCCCGTCGAGGAGCAGGTACGGCGCTCGGGTCATGGACTCCATGCCGCCGGCGACGACGACCTCGGCTTCGCCGAGCGCGATCAGGCGGTGCGCCTGCTGGATCGCGTTCAGGCCCGACGGGCACGCCTTGTTGAGCCCGGTCGACGGCACGGTCATCGGGATCCCGCCGGCGAACGCCGCCTGGCGAGCCGGGACCTGGCCGGCGCCGGCCATCACGACCTGGCCCATGTAGACGTAGTCGACGCGGTCGCCGGTGAGGCCGGCCCGGGACAACGCCTCGGTGATCGCGAGGCCACCGAGGGCCGTTCCGCTGAACCCGGCGAGGCCGCCGTTGAACCGGCCGATCGGGGTGCGAGCGCCGGTGAGAATGACGGTGTCGGACACGGGGACTCCTGCTGTCGGGATGCGCTCGATGGTACCGCTCGACCCCGAGAACCGAAGAGGCCCACCCCGGAGGGTGGGCCTCTTCGTGAGGGATGGGGTGGTGGTGTGGGGTGTCCCTCAGGCTGCGGCAGGCACACGAAGCAGCAGCTTCGTGATGTCGTTGGCGAAGTCGACCGCACGATGATCGGACGGCAGGTCGAACTGGGCGACCGACCAGTCGGCCATGGTGAAGCGCAGCTTCGCGAGAGCGATGCGAGCGGGAACGACCTCGACCGAGTGCACCGCGCCGAGCGAGTCGAAGCCGCCGACGAGGATCTCGTTGCCGATGCGGGCCTTGTGGCACCAGAGCACGCGGCGGTCGGTGATCACGACGAGGTTGGTGCGGGTCGGCATCGCACCGTCGCCGGTCATCGAGCCGCCGGCGGCTCGGTTGAACACCGACGGACCGAGGAGGGCCAGCGTGGTCTCGTAGGCCCGATCCTCGACCTTGCCGGCGACGACGGGGCGGAACGCTTCGACGCGTTCACCCGGCTCCAACACGGTGCTCAGTGCGTCCTGGATCTGTTCGGCGGTGCTCATCGTCGTCTCCTCGGTGATGTCCCTGGTCCCCACTGGACCCCGGTAGACGTACTCTCGGCGCTAGGGCCGAGTGTCTTCGCGTGAACGGGCCGAACGATCCATCGAACTGAATCGCTCGGCCCATCACGGACAGCTGTCGGCCGACGGCGCGGCCCGGTGGGTCAGCCGACGGACGGCAGGAAATCGCCGAGCAACGTCCAGTCGCCGATGCCGCAGCCGTTGGCGCGGTCGACGGTGGTGTCGACGTCCTCGCCATCGAGCGTGCCGACGAGGGAAGCGACCTGCGGGCCGCCGTACTGCTCCGTGCATGCCACGTCGGTCGGCTGCCCGTGCAGCACGCGGTCGCGCACGGCTTCGTCGTTGAGGGCGAGACAGATCTGGTCGGCCGAGGCCGGTGCGTCGTCGCCCGTGACGGTTGCAGTGTCGCCGAGGCAGGCGACCCGGTAGGTGACCGGATCGTCGTCCTCGCCGAGCTGGTAGGTGACGGTCAGGTCGGCGATCGGGTACGGGCCGGCGCCCAAGGGAACGTCGTCGCCGGGGCCGTCCGCCGGTTGGTCGTCGATCGGGTCGTCGTCGGCGTTGCTGTCGGCGTTACTGTCGTCAGCGTTGCTGTCGTCGTTCGTCGGTCCGTCGACGACGGTGCCGTCGTCCGTCGGATCGTCGGATCCGACCGATGTCTCGGTGTCGTCGCCGCAGGCGGCGGCCAGGACGGCCAACAGGACCATCAACGCGATCAGGGTCTTCTTCACGGGTACTCCTCTGGGGGATCGTTGTTCTCGGCCGTTCTGACGGTGGGCGGCGCCCGCTGGTTCCCGGCCGATCTCCCTGTCCTCAGCAGGCTCGAATCAAGCTGCGACGATGGCGGGTATGGACATCAACTGCTGGCGTTCGGTGGGCACGAAGAACGCGCCCCGGGACCAGGTGCGGTGCCGACGTCGGCCTCCCCGCGAGGCCAAGGAGTTGCGGGCGGCGATCCGGGCCGCACGCGACGGCGACGGCGCCGGCGACGCCCTGCTCTACGAGCTGCCGCGAGGGTATGGCTCCGGCGTGAGAGCGGCGGCGCGGATCGTGGTGGGGGTCACGCCGGTGCTCGTCCTGCTCGGCGCGGTCGCGGCGGTGGTCGCGCCTTCGTCGGCCGACCTGATCGTCTTCTGGCTCGTGATCCTGCCCGGCCTGATCGGCGGAGGCACCTGGATGTTCTCGCGGACCTACGACACCGGCGTCGGCATCACCGCCGACGGCGTCCTTCGCGCGGAGGGATGGAGTGGCATCCGTGAGCTCCAGCTGCGCGACTACGCCCGCGTGACGGTGAAGGAGCGCAAGGACACCGACGTGGGCATCGGCGTCGAGGGCTGAACCGGCCCTCAGCGGGTCCCGCGAAGCCGCTTCTCCAGCGACGTGGCGACGGCCGCGGCCGCGATGAGGTCCTGGCCGCTGTCGCCGGGGGCCGCGGTCGCGAGGCCCATCGAGACGTCCACGTGGGGCTCGTCGCCGGAGTCCAGGGCGGCGCGCAGGGCCTGGATCGACGTGGCGAGGTCGTCGACGGAGGCACCTTCGAGGAGGACGGCGAACTCGTCGTCGCCGATGCGGGCCACCAGGGACCCGGCCGGGGCTGTCTGGCGCAGGCGCAAGGCAGTATCCGCGAGTGCGTGGTCCCCGGCCTCGTCACCATGGTCCGCGTTGATCGTCGCCAGGCCGTCGATGTCGACATGCACGACCGCTCGGGGTCGATCCGTCGGCTGGTCGTGGAGCCAGCGCCGGGCGGCGATCGGCGCCGCCGCGCCCGTGAGCGCGTCGATGGCCTCCCACTCGAGGCGAAGGGCATGGAGTCGGTCACCGGCCTGACGGGCGATGATCTCGAGCGCACGACGCTCGTCGGCGAACATCGAGCGTGGACGCGTGTCGAGCACACACAGCGTGCCGACAGGAAGATCGTCGTCGACGATGATCGAGACACCCGCGTAGAAGCGGATCTCGGCGTCGCCGGTGACGAACGGGCTCTCGCGGAAGCGAGGATCCAACTTCGCATCCGGGATGATCAGCGTCTGCTCCTCGGCGATCGTGTGGGCGCAGAAGGCGACGTCACGCGCCGTCTCCGCGAACGGGAGGCCGACCTGGGCCTTGAACCACTGACGGTCGGTGTCGATGAGCGACAACGCCGCGATCGGCACATGACAGGTCCACGCCGCCAGTTCGACCAACTCGTCGAAGGCGGTGTCAGCGGGCGTGTCGAGAACGCGCAGTGACTCGACCGAGGCCAGACGAGCAGTTTCGTTCTCGATGATGGGCGGCGACATCATCCTTGGTCCCGTCGGCTCTGGGATCCGTGTCTTGAGGATGCGTCGCGCCGGTCACCAACCGCGTGCGGCCCACTCGTCGAGCGACGGCGACTCGGTGCCGATCGTGGTATCCGCGCCATGGCCGGGAAGCACGACGGTGTCGGCATCGAACACGCGGAACATGCGGTCCTCGATGCTGCGCAGGATGGTGGGGAAGTCGCCGCCCTCGTAGCCGGTTGCACCCGGGCCCCCGGGGAAGAGGGTGTCGCCGGTGAAGAGCAGGGGAGTGCCCTCCACGCTGAACGACATCGATCCGGGGGTGTGGCCCGGCGTGTGATGGGTGTGGATCCGCAGCCGTCCCACCTCGATCACGGACTCGTCCTCGAGGAGATAGTCGTAGCTCGGGAGCATCGCGGCGTCCTCGGCGGTGATGCCGACGCGATAGCCGGCGTCACGGATGGCCGGCACCGCCTGGATGTGGTCCCAGTGGCCGTGGGTCTCGAGCACCGTGCGCACATCGAGCGCCTGGCACAGCTCGAGCAGGCGGTCGTGTTCGTTGGCGGCGTCGAGCAGTACGCCTTCGCCGGTCTCGCGGCATCGGATCACGAAGACGTTGTTGTCCACCGGCCCGACGACCACTCGATGGACCTCGACCCGGCTGTCTTCCCAGTGAAGCGTCACCGCTCAAACATAGGCCGCGAGGGTCGCCGATCGCATCCGTCTGCGCTGACATACTCGCCCCTGGTCGGGAGTCGGCGACGCTGGGGGACGGATGCGCTACGGCACGACGGCGGGAGTCACAATCGCCGCGACCCTGACCGTTGCGAGTTGGCTCGTGTTCCCGGGCGCCGCCGCGGCGCCGCCGGTCGAGTCACGTGCGCCCAGCCCGACCGTGTCGTCGTCCACGACCGTCGTGCCGAGCACGCGAGCGGCGGCGGTGCGGGGCGAGCAGGCGCGCGTGTCGACCACGACCATCGCGCCGACGCTCGTCGATCAGTCCCTCGGTGCGCTCAACGACGTCCGCGACGCGGTCGGTCTCGGCCGGCTCGCGGCCGACCCAGACCTCGACGCCCTCGCGCAGACCTGGGCGGTCCGACTCGCCGCCGACGAACGGCTGCACCACTCGTCGCTCATCTACGAGGTGATCGAGGGCGACGACTGGACAGCGGCCGGTGAGAACGTGGGCTACGGGCCGAGTGTGGGCGTGTTGATGGACGCGTTCGTCGCCAGCCCCACGCACGAGGCCAACATCGTGAACCCCCGCTACCGGGCGGTCGGGATCGGCATCGTGGTCGTCGACGACGTGATCTGGACGGCACACCTCTTCGCGGGCTGACGGCGCCTGACAGTGCCGGCCTCGGCCGGCCCCGGCCACTCAGGCGGCGGGTTCGTCCTCGACGATACGCACTTCGCCGCGGGGGACACCCGGGTCGCCGCAGACCCAGCAGAGGTCACCCTCCACGCCCCGCCAGGCGACATCGCAGCGTCCGCAGCACAGCGGATGGTCGGCGACGACGCCTGCGCTGTTCGGTGCGGTCATCTCCTGCACGGGGATCACCCTATGCACGCCGTGTGGTGCGGCTGGGTGATGCTCCGTCCCGCCGGGGCCGTAGCCTCGACGGGGCTCGTCGCGAGTGTCGGTGAGCTTTCGAGAGGATGTTCCATGGCTACCCCGTGCCCCAACGCCGACGGCTCGAGCCCGCAGCAGCGTGAGTTCGATTCCGCGCCGGAGATGTGCATCGATCCGGCGAAGCGCTACACCGCCACGATGAGCACCACGCTCGGCGAGATGGTCATCGCTCTCGACGCCGCAGCCGCGCCGAAGACCGTCAACAACTTCGTCACGCTCGCTCGCTACAAGTACTACGACGGCATCATCTTCCATCGCATCATCAACGGCTTCATGTGCCAGGGCGGCGATCCGACCGGCACGGGCCGTGGTGGTCCCGGCTACCGCTTCGACGACGAGCTCCCGGCCCCGGGCCGCTACGAGGTCGGCTCGCTCGCCATGGCGAACGCCGGACCCAACACGAACGGCAGCCAGTTCTTCATCGTGTCCGGTGCGAGCGGCGTCGGCCTTCCTCCGCAGTACTCCCTCTTCGGCAAGGTCGTGAAGGGCCTCGAGGTCGTGGACGAGATGCAGCGGGTCGAGACCGACCGCAGCGATCGCCCGGCCACCGATGTCGTGATCAACTCCGTCACCATCGAGGAAGCGGACTGACGTGACGGGTTCGATCGACACGGTCGGCGTCGTGGGCGCCGGCGCGATGGGCTCCGGCATCATCGAAGTGCTCGCGAAGTCGGGCGTGTCGGTCGTTGCCCGTGACATCGATGCTGCGGCTGTGGAGGCGGGCCAGTCCCGCGTCCAGGGGTCGCTCGACAAGGCCGTGGAGCGCGGGAAGCTCGACGCGGACGCCCGGGACCGCGCCGCCGGTGCCATCACCTGGACGACGGAGCTCGCCGACCTCGGTTCCTGCGACCTGATCGTGGAGGCGGCCCCCGAGATCCGGGATCTCAAGCTCTCGATCTTCACCGAGCTCGACGGCATCGCCCGCGACGACGCCATCCTCGCCACGAACACCTCGTCCATCCCGATCATCGACATCGCGATGGCCACCGGCCGTCCGGAGCAGGTCTGTGGGCTGCACTTCTTCAATCCCGCGCCGGTGATGAAGCTCGTCGAGGTGATCGAGACGCAACGGACCGACCCGGCGATCCTCGCCGCGGTGTCGGCGTTCGCCACGGATCGGCTGGGCAAGCGGGTCGTGGTCTGCAAGGACCGCTCGGGCTTCATCGTCAACGCCCTGCTGATCCCGTATCTCTGCCAGGCGATCGCCATGTTCGAGGCCGGCCACGCGTCGGCGGAGGACATCGACGAGGCGATGCAGCTCGGCGCGGGTTATCCGATGGGTCCGCTCACGCTGTCGGATCTCGTCGGTTTGGACGTGCTGTTGCTTGCCGCGGAGTCGCTCCACGAGGAGTTCGCAGAGCGTTTCCTCGCGCCCCCGCCGCTGCTCCGCCGGATGGTCACGGCGGGCCAGCTCGGCCGCAAGACCGGCCAGGGCTTCTACACCTACTGACCGCCGCTACTTCCGCACGTCCACCGTTGCCGAGTACGGCGCGGTCGGCGACGGTGTCGAGCGGGTCGCGGGCAGCGTCTCGGAGAATCGGATCGCGCCGGCGACCCCGATGGCGAGCGTCGACACGGCTGCGCCGATCACGAACACGAGCCGGAAACGTTCGGGTGTGCTGGTCTCGGTGACCAGTGCGGACAGCAGGCTGATCCCGGCTGCGGCCCCGATCTGACCGGCCATGTTGAGCATGCCGGTGCCGACGCCGAGGTCACGGTCGCCGACCGCATCCGTGAGCGCCGCGATGATCGGCGGTCGCGCGATGCCGCTGCCGGCGCCGGCGGTCGCCACGCCGGCGACCACGAAACCGACCTCGCCCGTCACGGCCCCGATGCCGACGAAGAGCAGGCCTGCGGAGATCCCGGTGCAACCGAGCATCACCACGGGTCGTCCGCCGAATCGTT
>BQJV01000035.1 GCA_021604885.1 Acidimicrobiales bacterium | reverse complement strand
CCGACCCGCAGTCGCGGCGACTCGCCGAAGTCCTCACACGCTCGGCGCAACGCGTCGTCGCTGCTCCGATCGGTCGCCCAGGTGACGACGATCTCGACCGAGCTGACCTGATCCTCGTGCGGATACGTGCACCCCGTCGTCAACCGGTCCTCGAGCCGGGCCTCCGACGGCGCCGCCGCGGCGTAGCCCGCGAGCTGGGGACAGGCGACCGCGGCCGGCTCGTACTGGCAGAGGAGCGCGAACGGAGCCACCCGTTCGGCCAGCTCGGTGAAGGCCGACTCGATCGCGCCGCCCAACCCCGGGTGCGCATCGAGGAACGCCTGCCCCGCCGTGTACTGGACGACGATCGCGGCGCTGTCGACGACCTGCCCCAGCATGATCCGCTGGAAGTCGGCGTTCGTGCGGTCCTCGCTCGGCTCCGCCTGGCATTGGAACGGCACGCCGTCGTCACGGGTGGCGAGCTGGATCTGCACGTTCATGAAGGGCCGGTCGCCGGGTTCGACGACCTCGGACCCGTAGTCGCATTGCAACACGACACTGCGGGGCGGAAGCAGGACGCCATCTCCGGGCTCACCGAAGATGCTCGGCGGGCGATCGTTCAGCGTGACATCGGCGAGGTCGAGCTCAGGACAGGCGAGAATCTCGAGATCGGCGCGCAGTTGGACGAGCTCCGCACTCTCGGGCGGGTCCTCGTTCTGGGCGGACGCACTCGGAGCGAATCCGACACTGACGGCGGCCACCAGCACCACTGCCGCGACGAGGGAACCGGCTCGAAACTTCACGGCTCGGCAGATGCTCGTGCGCATCGCCCCACCCCCTCGGGCGGAGATTAGTCGTCGAGCACCTTGCCGCGCATGCGAGGAACGACCATCGGAGCGTGGAGGGCGCAGAACTCCTGGTCGTTGTAGATGCTCAGCTTCGCTTCGCAGCCGACCTCGCCACAGACCCGGCCGTCGGCCGCCGTGGGGAGGTTCCGCTCGATGCTCGTGAATCGTTCGCCTTGGACCCGCATGCCAAAAGGAACGACATGCCGGCCCGTTTCGTTCCCGTTCGCGGCGGAAACGTCGGGCTAACGACCCTGCATCTCCTGGCGGATCGCGTCGGCGATCCGATTCTTCAGCGCCTCGGGCACCGATTCCTGGCAGCGCATCGAGATGACCTGCCGCAGCTCCGCCTCGAAGGTGTAGCGATCGCCGCACGGCGAACAGGCGTCGAGATGCGTCCGGATGATGGTGCGGCGCTCGATCGTGAGCTCGCGATCGAGATACGAGTAGATCTCCGCGAGGGCGGCCTGGCAGTCCGTGTCGCCGGCGCACGGATCGTCGGGGTCGGGGGTCTGCATCAGGCTGTCGCTTCCGATGTCGTGGCGTCCGGGAGGAGCCGTCGTTTCTCGGCAAAGTCGTACAACCGCTTCTGCAGCTGCTTTCTTCCCCGATGGAGCCGACTCATCACGGTGCCGATCGGCACGTCGAGGATCTCGGCGATCTCCTTGTAGGCAAAACCCTCGACATCGGCGAGGAGGATCGGCAGTCGGTAGTGCTCGGGAAGATCCTCGACCGCCTCCTTGACCTCGGCTTCGCCGAACATGTCCATCAACTCGTCCTCGGCGCTGCGACCCAGGGCCGCACCCTCGAGACCGCCGATCCGTCGGTAGAGGTAGAGGTCCTCGACGTCGTCGAGATCCTGCTCGTCGGGCCGTCGCTGCTTCTTGCGGTAGGCGTTGATGTAGGTGTTGGTCAGGATGCGGTACATCCAGGCCTTCAGGTTCGTGCCGGCCTCGAAGCGCTCGTAGGCCCGATACGCCTTGAGGTAGGTCTCCTGGACGAGATCCTCGGCATCGGCCGGATTGCGGGTCATCCGCAGGGCCGCGCTGTAGAGCGATGACATGAGGGGCATCGCATCGTCAGCAAAGGCGGCCGGATCAGCCATGGACTCCTCCGAAGGAGTGTGAGAGCGAGCCCGAGAGGAGAATTGAACTCCTGACCTACGCTTTACGAGAGCGTCGCTCTACCAACTGAGCTACTCGGGCGAGAGCAGAAAACGTACCAAACCGGCTGGGCCGATCCTCCCCGGTTCCGTGCGGATCGTGCGTCAGCCGAGTGGCGGAAGACGGACGAACAGGGCCTGCAGGAGCAACGCCTCATTGGGGTTGCGGATCAGGGCGTCCGCCGCCGCGCGGATGCGACCGACGGCCTCCAAGGGGCCCTCGCGCGGGTCGCCCGACGCCACCGTTTCGCGATAGCGGCGGGCGAGCGTCGCCAGCCCGAAGCGCACTTCGTCGGTGCGGAACTGGCGCAGCTCACGCTTGTGGCGCGTCTCCATCTCGCGGCGCCCGGAGCCGCGGGTGCCCAGCTGCTCCTCGCGCTCCTCGAGGGCCGCGATCTCCTCGTCATGGCGGGCGACGCGGGCCGCCGACGCGTCGTCGATCATCGTGCGCAGCTCCTCGACCAGCGCGCCGACGGCTGCACCCGTGCCGTCCAGGCGATCGGGCACCGACCACCAGGCATCGCGGCGGCCGGCGAGGCGCTCGTCGAGGACGAGAACCCGTGCGCGGGCCAGGTCTCCGTTGGCGGCGCCGGCGACGACTTCGGCCCGTTCGGGGTCGGTGAGCCCCTCGGCGACGAGCGCGGCCGCGATGTCGTCCGCCGCCAGCGCCCCGAAGTCCACCCGGGTGCAGCGCGACTCGATGGTGATCTGGTGCGGCGGAACATCCGTCGCGAGCAGGACGAAGATCGTGCTCGCCGGCGGCTCCTCGACGAGCTTCAACAGCGCCGAGGAGGCACCCGCCTCGGCCGTCTGGAAGTGCTCGACGACGACGATTTTGCGGGAGCCCTCGGTCGGCGAGCGGCTCGCCTCCTTGATGATCGCAGGGATTTCGCCCGGGTCGTGCCTCGATCCGAGCCGTAGGGCGTTGCCGCTCGGTGCGAAGACGACGATGTCCGGATGGATGAGACCGGCGGCGAGCCGACGGTGGCGCTCGGCCCCGGCCGGGTCGACGGCAGCGAGGATCTCGCCGCCGAACACGCCGGCCGCCTGGCGCTTCCCCGACCCGCTCGGCCCGACGAAGAGGTAGGCGTGGACCGGGTTCGGTGCGGCGGCCGTGAGGCGACGCACGGCGTCGGACTGGCCGACGACGGCGCGCCACGGATCCGTCTCGGCGGTGGCGGGCGCGGCGGTGTCGGTCATCGATGTCGATCAAACCAGGCGTCGACGGCGGCGTCGACCCGGGCGCCCACCTCGTCCACCGTGCCGGCGGCATCCACGACGACCCAGCGACCGGGATCGGCGTCGGCGAGGGTGAGGTAGCCGTCGCGCACCCGCTGGTGGAACTGGGCGCCGGCGCCCTCGATCCGGTCGAACTGATCGCCGAGCCGCGCTCGGGCAACGTCGAGATCGACGTCCAGCAACACCGTCAGATCAGGCTCGAGGCCGTGTGTCGCGAAGTCCATCATCGACGCCAACAGGTCGAGGTCGAGGCCCCGCCCGAACCCCTGGTAGGCGATCGTGGACGCCGTGAAGCGGTCGCTGATGATCGTGTCGCCGATCGCCAGCGCCGGCCCTACGATCTCGGCGACGTGCTGCGCCTTGTCGGCGATGATCAGCAGCGCCTCGGCGCGATCGTCGAGGAGCTCGTTCGTCGGGTCCAGCACGATCGAACGGATGGCGCCGCCGATATCGGTCGCGCCGAACTGGAACGTGACGGGCAGGCCCAATCGCTCACCGAGCCGGCGGGCCTGGGTCGACTTGCCGGACGCGTCCGCTCCTTCGAATGCGATCAACCGCCCGGTCAAATCCGGTCCTCCGAGAGCGCCGGATCGTCATCGTCCAGATCGGCGTCGTCCAGATCGGCGTCGTCGAGATGGGAGTCGGCCGAACCGGCATCGAGGTCGATCTCACGGGGCTCATCGTGGGCGAGATAGGCCCCACTGCCCGCACGCAGACTCCATGACGCCAGCAGGCCGGCGCCGATGATCGTGATCGACGCGAGCCACAGCGTCAGGCGGACACCGGGCGCCATGACCGTGAGCCCGAACAGATTCAGATCGCCGTCCCACCAACGGTTGGAGAGGGTATCCAACGCCTCCGAGACGAGCGGCGCGATCGCGAGGGCGAACAACATGCAGAACCGCACCAGCACGAGGAGCGCGCTGAAGATGCGGCCCCGCAACTCGTCGTCCACGTTCTCGTGGAGCAGCGTGAACCCGAGCACGTAGATCGGCCCCGCGGCGAAGCCGACGATGCCGATGACGGGCACGACCACCGAGAGGAACGGTGACGACGACACCACGAGAAGCGCGCCACCCGCGACGATGAGGGCGATCGGGAACACCGCCGAGCGATTGATCCGATTCTGGAGAACGGACGCGGTGATGACGCCGAGCGCCATCCCGAGTCCGAGCGCGAAAAGGACGAGGTTGAAGTCGGCGTCGTCACCGACGATCAACTCGTCGACATAGATGGCGCCGAGCGGCACGAGCATGCCGCCGCCGATCACGCCGACCCCGAGCCCCACGTTGACCGCACGCACGATCGGGTTCACGGCGATGAACCGCCACCCCTCGTGCAGCTCACGCCAGGCGCCGCCCAGGTCCCAGCCCTCGCGGCCTTCCTTGCCCCGCTCGTCTCGCGGCCGAACCGGGAACGCGATCGTGTAGATGATCAACGCGGTCGCCAGGAACGTGATCCCGTCGACGTAGAAGGCCAGCCCCTCCTCGTTGAGCCGCCAGGTGTCGACCCAGCCCTCGTCGGCGAGCGACCCCGCCACCTTGGCGAGCAGAGCAGCGATGCCGGCGGCGACCGGGAACATGCCGTAGGCCGCCGCCACGTTGAGGGAGTTCGCCGTGGTGAGCTTGTCGGTGGGGACGATGTTCGGGACGATCGCCTCCTTCGCCGGCGACCACAGCATCGTGAAGATCTCGAGCAGGAACGAGGCGATGATCAGGCCGAACAAGCTGTCCACGAAGGGCAGCGAGAACATCACGAGCGCCCGGCCGACGTCGCAGACCAGGAGCAGGCGCTTGCGGTTGAACCGGTCGACGATGATGCCTGCGGCGGTGGCGAGGAAGAAGCCCGGAGCGATGCGCGTGGCGAGCACGATGGCGATGGCGGTGCCCTCGTTGCCACCCGGACTCAGCCTTGCGGCGAGGGAGATGGTGGCGAGCAGGCCGAGCCAGTCGCCCGTGGCCGAGATGACCTGCGCGATCCACAAGCGGAAGAACTCGCGGGAGCCGAACATCGACTCGATGCGACCCGCCTGGCGCGTCTGCGACATGGCTTCGCCCATGCGGGACGCGCTGCTCGACTGACTGTCTCCCACCGAGATCACCCTAGGCGGTCGGAACAGGACCGTCCGCCCCGTTGCGTCACGCCTTCTTCTTCGCGGCCTTTTTCTTCGCGGCCTTCTTCTTGGCCGACTTCTTCTTCTTCGCGGCCTTCTTCTTCGCCTTCTTCGCGGGCCCCTTCGCGCGACGGTCCGCGAGGAGTTCGGCGGCGCGATCGACGGTCAACTCCTCGACCGTGTCGCCCTTGCGCAGCGACGCGTTGTACTCGCCGTCGGTGACGTAGGGGCCGAAACGGCCGTCCTTGACGATCATGTCCTTGCCCGACTCCGGGTCCGGCCCCATCTCCCGCAGCGGCGGCTTGGCAACCTGGCCCCGCCCCCGTTTCGGTTCGGCGAGGATCTTCAGGCACTCGTCCAGCGTGATGGTGAACAGCTGTTCCTCGGTCTGCAGGCTGCGACTGTCCTTGCCCTTCTTGAGGTAGGGCCCGTAGCGCCCGTTCTGCACCGTGATGACCTCACCGTCGGCCGGATCGGCACCGACGGTGCGGGGAAGCGAGAGCAGTCGCAGCGCGTCTTCGAACGTGACGTCCTCGAGCGTCATGGTGGAGAACAACGACTCCGTCTTCGGCTTCTCGTCGGTGCCGTCGAACTCCTCGAACGTGCCGACCTGCACGTAGGGACCGAAGCGGCCCGCCTTCGCGTAGATGTCCATGCCGGTCTCGGGATCCTGCCCGAGGATCCGGCCTTCCTTCGGCTGCGACAGGTACTCCATCGCCTTCTCGAGCGAGAGCTCGTCGGGCGGGATGTCGTCCGGAATCGACGCAGTCGAGTTCTCGTCCGCGTTCTCACTGTCACCGAGCTGGACGTAGGGGCCGTAGCGGCCGACTCGGGCGACGACGGGCTTCCCGTCCTCCGACATGCCCAACGGGATGGTGTTGACGGCGCGGGCGTCGATGTCGGGCAGCCGCGTCGACACCTTCTCCTTGAGGCCGGGCTCACCGTCGCCACCCTCGCCGAAGTAGAAGCGCGTGAGCCACGGTTCGGCGAACTCGCTGCCGCCGGCGATCTTGTCGAGGTCGTCTTCCATCTTCGCGGTGAACGCGTAGTCGACGAGGTTCGGGAAGTGGCCCTCCATCACGTTCACCACGGAGAAGGCGGTGAAGGACGGCACCATGGCCGACCCCTTCTTCCACACGTAGCCACGATCCTGGATCGTGCCGATGATCGACGCGTAGGTGGACGGACGGCCGACGCCGAGCTCCTCCAGGCGCTTCACGAGCGACGCCTCGGTGAAGCGCGACGGCGGCTGGGTCTCGTGCCCGTCGAACTCGAGCGGGCCGGCGGCACGCGCGGCATCGCCCTGCTGGAGCGGCGGCAGCCGACGCTCGTCGTCATCGTCGGCCGCGGGGTCGTCGTTGCGGGCGGCCTCCTTGGACTCCTCGTAGACCTCGCGGAACCCACGGTGCTGGATGACCGTGCCGGTGGCGTTGAACTCGACGTCCTTGCCTCCGGCACTGGCTGCGCCCAGCCGGAGCTGGACGGTCTCACCGGTGCAGTCGGTCATCTGCGAGGCGACGGTGCGCTTCCAGATGAGTTCGTAGACGCGCGCCTCGCTGATGGGCACCTCACCGGCGACCTGATCGGGCGTCTTGAAGGTGTCTCCCGCGGGGCGGATGGCCTCGTGGGCCTCCTGCGCGTTCTTCGACTTCTTCGTGTAGAGGCGGGGGCCGTCGGCCGGATAGAAGTCGTCGCCGTAGCGCTCGAGGATCGTGGACTTCGCCGCCTCGAGCGCGGTGTCGGACAGCGTGGTGCTGTCCGTTCGCATGTAGGTGATGTAGCCCTTCTCGTAGAGCCCCTGCGCCGCCCGCATCGCCATCGCGGAGGACAGCCCGAGCTTGCGGCCCGCCTCCTGCTGGAAGGTGGAGGTGATGAACGGGGCAGCCGGGCGACGCCGATACGGCTTCGACTCGCGGGACCGCACCTCGTAGGGCACGCCTTCGAGATCATCGACCAGGGTCGTGGCACCGGCCTCGTCGAGCACCACGACGTCGTCGCGGGACAGGCTGCCGTCGTCGTTGAAGTCGCGACCCGAGGCGAGTCGAACACCGTCGATCTGGGCCAGCGCTGCGGAGAACTCACGGGTGTCGCCCTCGGTCGCGGCGAACGTGCCCTTGATGTCCCAGTAGCTCGCGGCGATGAATGCCATGCGCTCCCGTTCGCGCTCGACGACGAGGCGGGTGCCGACGGACTGGACGCGCCCGGCCGACAGCTGCGGCATGACCTTCTTCCACAGGACCGGGCTGACCTCGTAGCCGTAGAGGCGATCGAGGATCCGGCGGGCCTCCTGGGCGTCGACCATCTTGCGATCGAGCTCGCGTGGCGAGGCGAGCGCGCTCTGGATCGCCTTCTCGGTGATCTCGTGGAACACCATCCGCTTCACGGGCACCTGCGGGTTCAGGACTTCGATGAGATGCCAGGCGATTGCCTCGCCCTCTCGATCCTCATCCGTCGCGAGATAGAGCTCGTCGGCGTCCTTGAGAAGCGACTTCAGGAGCCTGATGTGGTCCTTCTTGTCCGCGTTCTCCACGTAGAGCGGCTTGAACCCGTTGTCGACATCGATGCCGGTGCGGGCCCACTTCTCCCCCTTGTACGCCTTCGGCACGTCGGCGGCGTTGCGCGGGAGGTCACGGACATGACCGATGGACGACTCCACGGTGAATCCGGCGCCGAGGTACTCGGCGATCTTCTTTGCTTTCGTCGGAGACTCGACGATGACGAGGGCATTGGCCACGAGGCGAAACCAAACTGATTGAGACGGGACTTGTCAACTACTTCGCTGCTTCGGCGTCGTCGATGTCCACCTCGACGACCGCTTTGGCCCGCAGCAGGATGAGCACGCCGACCACCGCCGCGATGGCCGACGCGGCGAGGATACCGATTCGGGCCTCGTCCACGAGCAGCGCGTCGTCGAAGGCCAGTCCGGTGATGAACAACGAGACGGTGAAACCGATGCCCGCGATGGCGCTGAGGCCGAACACGTGTGTCCATGTGGCCGCCCTCGGCAGGCGGGCGATCCCGCTCTTGACGGCGATCCCGGTCGCGAGCGAGACGCCCACGATCTTGCCGACGACGAGACCGAACACCACACCCAGGGTCAGCGGCGCGGTGGCCGCCTCCCGCAGGGTGTCACCCGAGAGCTCGACGCCCGCATTCGCCAGCGCGAAAATCGGGATGATGAGGTAGCTCGAGAACGGGTGGAGCACATCCTCGAGCCGTTCGACGACGGACACCTTCTCCTTCAGCTCGAAGTTCGCCCGGCGCACGACGGGGGCGCTGGCGTCGCCGCGCACCGCGGCCCGGATGACGTCGTCGACGTCCTCTTCCTCGGACTCCGGCAGCAGCGGCACGGCAGGGGTGATCAGGCCGAGGACCACGCCGGCGATCGTGGCATGGATGCCGGACTCGAACACGGCCAACCACACGAATGCGCCAACGAGCACGTAGGCCGGAATCCACCAGATCTTCACGACCCGCATGACGAGCACGAGCAGGATCGCGGCCATGGCGACGAGGAACCAGCCCGACGAGAAGTCGTCCGTGTAGAAGATCGCGATCACGGCGATCGCGCCGATGTCGTCGACGATCGCGAGGGTCAACAGGAACACCTTCATGGCGCTCGGCACCCGGTTGCCCAACAGCGACACGACGCCGACGGCGAAGGCGATGTCGGTGGCCATCGGGATGCCCCAGCCGTCGAACTCCGGGCCCGAGCTGTTGAAGGCGATGAAGATCGCGGCCGGTACGACCATGCCGCCGATCGCGGCGATGGCTGGGAGAGCGGCCGCCCGCGGGTCACGCAGCTCGCCGACCACGAGCTCGCGCTTGATCTCGAGCCCGACGACGAAGAAGAAGATCGCCATCAGCCCGTCGTTGATCCAATGCAGGACCGACTCGTCGAGATGGACGAGATCGCCGACGTGGATGCTGATGTGGGTCTCGAGGATGTCGTGGTAGCTGTCGCTCCACGGCGAGTTGGCCCACACGAGGGCCGCGATCGTCGCGATCAGCAGAAGAATGCCGCCGGCCGCCTCGATGCGCAGGAAGTTGCGAACGGGGCGTCCGACCCGGCGAGCAAGGCGGCGTTCGCCACCGATCCAGGTCAGTGGCGAGAAGGGGAGATCATCGTGGGATGCCATAGACGGAGAGAAACGCTATCCGTCAGATTTCTTGCGGCGACGCTTCGACGAATACACGACGAGTCGGACGTCCGTACCCGAATCGGTCGAGGAGATCTCCGCCTCGTCGGCCAGCATCTCCATGAGGTGCACGCCGAGGCCGTCCTCGTGCAGCAGTCGCTCGGGTGTGTCGGGCTCGGGAAGGGTCGGCACCTCCTCGGGCTCGAACCCCATTCCCTGGTCGTGCACCACGACGGCGACCTCGTCGTCTGCGAGGTTGCACTGGATCCGAATGCGATCGTCGACGCCGCGCAGGCCATGGGCTTCGATCGCGTTGGTGGTCGCCTCGGAAACGGCGACGCGGAGGTCGTCGATCCGATCGACATCCATGTGCGGTTCGATCTCGGCGGCGGCCGCGACGACCACGCGCACGAACGAGACGTATTCGGTACGAGCCGGGATCTCGAGCACGATCTCGCCCGGGCGGAAGTCGGCCACCGCCATGTCATCGTCTGCGTTCTCGTCCCCGCCGCTCACGTGCCGGCTGCCTGAGCATCGGGGTACATCTCGAACACGCGGTCGAGATCGCACACCTCGAACACGCGCTGCAGGCGCGGCTCGGGCACGACCAGTCGGAGGTCGCCGTCGAGCAGACGGACCCGCTTGAGCGCACCCACGATCACGCCCAGTCCGAACGAATCGAGGAAGTCGACACCGGTGAGGTCGAGCACCAGCCGGTTGCGCCCCGCCTGCACTTCGCGCATCACGGCCTGGCGGAGATCCGGGCCACCGACGACATCGAGGTCACCGGCCACCGTGACGACGGTCCAGTCCCCGACATGGTGGGTGGCGGTCACGATCTGCACAGAACGACGCTAATACGCGCCGGGACTCCGTCCGCGCCGCGGCCCACCCGGCCGCCCTCGGACCACATCCATGTGATTTGGTCACACCCGTCTCGTACGATCGTGCAATGGCGCTCGCTCCCGAGCCGCAGTCCCCCGACTCGCTCGGCCTCGACGCGCCCGATCTGCGGCTCGCGCCACCGCCGCTCCAGCGGACCGCGGCGTTCGACGATCTGCTCGCCGAGCTCGCCGACGACGGCCGACTCGTCCATGTCGAGAACGTGCCCGAACGCGGCGAACGGTTCGCCGGTCTGCGCCGCCCCCTCCCCGACCTGATCGCCGGCTCGATCGACGAGGCGCCGCTGTGGACCCACCAGGTCACGGCGATCGACCTCGCCCGCGACGGCACGAACGTCGTCGTCGCCACCGGCACCGCGTCCGGCAAGAGTCGCTGCTTCCAGCTCCCGATCGCCGAGGCCGTCAACGACCCGATCAAACCCGGCACGGCGCTCGTCCTCTACCCCACGAAGGCACTCGCCCACGACCAGCTCCGGGCGCTCACCGCGCTCGACTTCCCGAACCTCGTCGCCGGCGCCTACGACGGCGACGCCACCCCCGAAGAGAAGGCGTGGGTCCGCGACAACGCCAACGTGTTGCTCACGAATCCGGAAATGCTCCATGGCGGCCTCCTCCCGCGCCACCAGAAGTGGGACGCCCTGCTCATGCGGCTCCGGTATGTGGTGATCGACGAGCTCCACGTGCTGCGGGGCATCTTCGGCACCCATGTCGCCCACATCCTTCGGCGGTTGCGGCGGATCTGTCGTCACTACGGCAGCGATCCCACCTTCATCTTCTGTTCGGCGACCATCGGCGAACCGGCCCGGCTGGCGTCGGCCCTGTGCGGCGCCCCGGTCACCGCGGTCACCGACGACGGCTCGCCGGCCGGACCCCGCCGGTTCGCGCTGCTCGACCCGCCCGTCGTGGACGAAGCCACCGGGGCACGGTCCTCGGCCAACTCCGAGTGCGCCTCGGTCGCCGCCGCACTCGTCGAGTCCGGCCATCGCACCATCACCTTCTGTCGTTCCCGCAAGGGCACCGAGCTGGTCGCGGCCGACATCGCCCGCCGCCTGCCCGCCGAGCTCGAGGACTCGGTCATGCCGTATCGGGCCGGCTACCTCGCGGAGGAGCGACGAGCCATCGAGCACGAGCTGTTCGGCGGCAACCTCCGCGGTGTGGTGTCCACCTCGGCGCTCGAGCTCGGCGTCGACATCGGCGGGCTCGATGCCTGTGTGATGAATGGGTTCCCCGGCACCATCGCGTCGATGTGGCAGCAGGCGGGGCGGGCCGGCCGCAGCAGCGCGGCGTCCGTCACCGTGCTCGTCGGCGGCGATGACCAGCTGGACCGCTACCTGATGGCGCACCCCGAGGAGGTCTTCTCCCGGCCGCCCGAGCCCTGCGTGGTCAACACCGCGAACCCCTACATCCGCAATCCCCATCTCGCCTGCGCCGCCTACGAGCTCCCGATCAGCTACGACGACCTGCGATTCTGGACGGACGAGGAACTGCACGACGGCGTGCGCGATCTCGTCTCGCTCGATGATCTCCGCATGCGGCGCCGGTGGCGCAACGGCACGGAGGAACCGTTCGCCCACTGGTGTGGCACGGGCTACCCGTCGCGCGGCATCAGTCTCCGCTCGGGATCCTCGGGCGAGGTGCGCATCATCGACCACCACACGGATCGTCTGATCGGCACCGTCGACGAGGCCCGGGCGCACAGCGCGGTCCACGAGGGCGCGATCTATCTCCACCGGGGCCAGTCCTTCGAGGTGTTGACCCTCGATCTCGTCGAGCGCGAAGCCCGCGTGGTCGACGCCGACGGCGGCGAGTACACCCAGGCTCGGAGCAACACCGACATCCGGGTCCTCGATGTCGAAGAGTCCCGCGCGGTGGGCGCGGCCAGGCTGCATCTCGGGTCCGTCGAGGTGATCACCCAGGTCACCGGCTACCAGCTGCGGGAGTCGCGCAGTCGCAAGATCCTGGGCAACGAGACCCTCGACCTCCCCGAGCAGCGACTCGTTACCCGGGCGTTCTGGTACACGGTCGACGCGGAGACGGTGGCGGAGGGGAGCACGGATGTCGGCGGCACCCTGCACGCGGCCGAGCACGCGGCGATCGGGCTCCTGCCGCTGTTCACCATCTGCGACCGGTGGGACGTCGGCGGCGTGTCCACCGCGAACCACCCCGACACCGGCGGCCCCACGATCTTCGTCTACGACGGCTACCCCGGCGGGGCCGGCATCGCGGAGCTCGGGTGGGAAGCCGGCGAGCGCCACCTCGCCGCGACTGCCGACGTGATCGACGCATGCGGCTGTGCCGACGGGTGTCCGTCGTGTGTGCAGTCACCCAAGTGCGGCAACGGCAACGAGCCGCTCGACAAGGACGGCGCGTCCCGGCTCCTCCGGGCGGTGCTGGCGACGGCCGCCACCGGCTGAGCCTCGGGTCGGATGGGCCGTTCGGCCCATGGAGCCATGGACTTCCGTACCGATTGGAAGCGGTATGTCCGACGAGGTGGGGACCCCTCCCCTGCAGACCCGCGCCAACGAATGGCGCAGCCGACCGGCGCTCGCCCGCTTGGCGCGCCTCGGTATGCTCGGGGTGCCGTTCCTCGCGGTCGTCGCCGGCGCCTGGAAGCTGAACAGCCTGCTCGGACCGGCGGGAAGCGTGATCGAGGCACTGGCCCGCTGGTCGGCGTTGTCGGTCGTGTCGACCATCGTCCTCGTCGGCATCGATCGCGTCGCCCGCCAGATGGTGCCGCTGACAGCCCTGCTGCAGCTCTCGATCGTGTTCCCGGACCAGGCGCCGTCGCGCATGAAGCTGGCGCTGCGCCAGGGGACGGCGCGCCACCTCGCCCAGGAGGTCGCCGCTCTCGAGAACGCGAGCGCGCAGGACGCGGCCGAGTACCTCCTGCGGATCGTCGGCAAGCTCACCGCCCACGACCGCCTGACGCGAGGCCACACCGAACGAGTGCGGGCGTATGCGGATCTCGTCGCCGTCGAGATGGGCCTCACCGCCGACGAGCGCATGAAGCTCCACTGGGCCGGACTCATCCACGACGTGGGCAAGCTCACCGTGCCCGCCGATGTCCTGAACAAGCAGACCAAGCTGTCCGACCGCGAATGGTCTCGTCTCAAGACCCATCCCAACGAGGGCTGGAAGCTCATCCGCCCGATGCGGGGTTGGCTCGGTGAATGGGCCCGTGCCACCCGCGACCACCACGAACGGTGGGACGGCAGCGGCTACCCCCGTGGCCTGAAGGGCGCCGAGATCTCGCGCGCCGGCCGGATCATCAGCGTGGTGGACGCCTACGACGTGATGACGTCCGTGCGCGCCTACAAGCCGGCCTACACACACGAGGACGCGCAGGCCGAGCTCGCCCGCTGCGCCGGCACCCAGTTCGACCCGGAGGTGGTGCGTGCGTTCCTGAACGTCGTCATG
>BQJV01000034.1 GCA_021604885.1 Acidimicrobiales bacterium | reverse complement strand
GCCGGAGGGGATGCTCCAGACGTACTTCGCCGAGGTCCTCGATTTCGAGGGCGAGATCGAGTGGGACGCCGAGGTCCTCGCCATCCGAGGCGACAACATCGCCGCGGTCCATCTGCGGTTCGCCCGCGACGGGTCCGGCTTCGGCAGCGAGGTCATCGAGGTGGCGACGATCGACGAGGGCGGCCTGTTCGTCCGGGAGATCATGTTCGACGTCGACGACCTCGACGCCGCCCTCGCCGAGATGGACGAGCAGTACGCCGGCGAGGACAGCTCGGACGGCCGCCCGCGGGGCAACCGGGCTAGTGCGGTCGACCTCGCGTTCCGAGCCGCGGTCCGCCAACGGGACATGGGTGCCCTCGCCGAACTGGTCGCCAACGACGCGGTGTTCGTCGACCACCGCACGCTCATGGCTCGCCCGGTCGACACGCTCGAAGGCGTCGTCGAATCGGTGCACGCGTACACCGACCAGGCGATGACGCACACCCACGAGCTCGTGTCTTCGCTCGGCGAGAACGTCGCACTAGTGGAGGTGACCATCAGCTCCGACACCGGTTTCGCGGTTCGCCTGTACACGGTCACCCAGATCGACGACGCGGGCCGTATGTGTCGCTTCGAGACGTTCGCGGCGGACGACTTCCACCTCGCACAGCGCTGTGCGGCCGAGCTCTGGCTCGACGATGACGGGGCCGATGTCCGCCCCGCGATCGAACCGCTTCTGGACTTGACGGACGCCTTCGCGGCGAGCGACCTGGAGGCCGTCGGCGCCCTCCTCGCCCCGGATTTCCGCCACGTGGTCACCAAGCCGCTCAGCACCGACGGGACGACCGACAGCGCCTCGTTCCTGCAGAACATGCAGGTGTGGCTGGAGTTGTCCGGCACGATCCGCGCCATCGGCCGTGGGGTCGTCCGGGCAACCGCTCACGGCTGCGTGTGGCTCAACGACACCTACGCGACGGATCCGACCGGCATGGTCACCCAGTGGTCCGCGGTCAACACGCTCCTCGTCTCTGACGGGCTGCTCTCGTACTGGGAAGAGTTCGAGCCCGAGGACGTCGGCACCGCCATCGCCCGCTTCGAGGAGCTGACGGCCACGCCGAAAAAGCCGACCAACCTCGTGGTCGAGGCGTTCCGTCATCGGGACTCCGTCGGCGCCGGAGGTTTCGACCCGCGACAGGCGTTCGGCGGTGCCGTGATCGTCGACCACCGCTCGGGAGTCATCCCGCTCGAGTCGGTGGAGGACATGGCCGCGTCGGTCGCCGCCTTCGACGAGCAGGACATGGACTTCTCGACCGAGACAATCGCATGGCGCGGCGAGCTGCTCGGCCTTCTCCGCATGACCCGCTCCACCCCCTCGGGCATGAGGACCGTGATGCACCATCTCATCCGGTCCGACGTAGGCGGTCGAGCCACGCGCCTGGAGATCTTCGATGAGGACCAGCTCGACGAGGCCCTCCGACGACTCGACGAGCTCTGGTGGGACGACGAGGAACAGGAATTCCGGCCGTGCGGAGAGCTACTCCGGTTGTTCGGCGATCGGATCTTTGCGGCCGACTGGGAGGGCGTCCGGGAGCTCCTTCATCCCGACTTCCGCCACGTCCTGAACAAGAAGCTCGAGGTTGGGCCCTTCGACGCAGAGGGGTTCATCGAGAACGGCCGGATCTGGAAGGACCTGGCCGGATCGATCCAGCTCGTCATCCGGGAGGTGGTCCGCCACACCGACTCCGCGGCGCTGCTCCGACAGGATCTCCACGGACTCGACGAGCAGGGGCTCGAAAGCCAGTGGTCGGGGCTCGTCGTGGGAGTCGTGACCGGCGGCCGCCTCACGCGCTGGGAGGAGTTCGAGCCCGAGGACCTCGACGCCGCCATCGCCCGCTTCGACGAACTCACCGGAGAAAGTACTGGGGTCTGACCCCAGAAAGTACGGCGGTCCGCGGGAGAGCCACGGGTAGCCTTTCGGGTCTATGAGCACGTCCCGGATCCCCGACAAGCCCGATCTCGCCGGCCTCGAGGACAAGTGGGACGCGGTATGGGACGAGACCGGGATCTACCACTTCGACGAGAACACCACGCGTGACGAGGTCTTCTCGATCGACACCCCGCCGCCCACGGTCTCCGGCTCGCTCCATGTCGGTCACGTGTTCTCCTACACCCACACCGACACCGTCGCCCGCTACCAGCGCATGGCCGGCAAGAACGTCTTCTACCCGATGGGATGGGACGACAACGGCCTGCCCACCGAGCGCCGCGTCCAGAATTACTACGGCGTCCGCTGCGACCCGTCGCTCCCCTACGACCCGGACTTCACCGCGCCCGAAGACGCCGGCGACCCGAAGGCGGTCGGCAAGCGTCAGACCATCTCGGTCAGCCGCCCGAACTTCATCGAGCTCTGCACCGAGCTGACCGTCGAGGACGAGAAGGCCTTCGAGGCGCTGTTCCGCAAGCTCGGGCTCTCGGTCGACTGGACCCGCACCTACGAGACGATCAACGACCACTCCCGTCGAATCAGTCAGCTCGGGTTCCTGCGCAATCTCGACGGCGGCCAGGCGTATCAGGTCGAGGCGCCGAGCCTCTGGGACGTCACGTTCCAGACCGCGGTGGCCCAGGCCGAGCTGGAGGACAAGGAGACGCCCGGCGCCTACCACAAGCTCCGTTTCGCCGGCGTCGGCGACACGCCCGACATCTGGATCGACACGACGCGGCCCGAGCTGGTCCCGTCGTGCGTCGCTCTCGTCGCGCACCCCGACGACGAGCGGTACCAGCCCCACTTCGGCGGAACGGTCCGCTCGCCGCTGTTCGACGTCGAGGTCCCTGTCCACGCCCACGAGCTCGCCGACCCCGAGAAGGGCACCGGCATCGCGATGATCTGCACGTTCGGCGACACCACCGACGTCACGTGGTGGCGCGAGCTGGACCTGCCGGTCCGCACCGTCATCCAGCGCGACGGCAAGTTCGCCGAGGAGACGCCCGAGTGGATTGCCGACGGCGCGCCCGCCGAGGCATATCAGCGGCTCGCCGGGCTCCGTTCGAAGAACGCCCAGTCCGAGATCGCGACGATGCTCGCCGAGGCCGGCGAGATGGAGGGCGAGCCCCGTCCGATCACCCACCCGGTCAAGTACTTCGAGAAGGGCGACAAGCCGCTCGAGATCGTCAGCTCGCGCCAGTGGTACATCCGCAACGGCGGCCGCGACGAGAGTCTGCAGGAGGCATTGGTCGCGCGGGGCGACGAGATCAACTGGGTTCCCGGCTACATGCAGACCCGCTTCGCGTCGTGGATCGAAGGGCTCAACGGCGACTGGCTGATCAGCCGCCAGCGCTTCTTCGGCGTCCCGATCCCGCTCTGGTACCCGCTCGATCAGCACGGCGAGCCCGAGTACACCGAACCGCTCAAGCCCTCGACCGACGACCTGCCCATCGACCCATCGACCGACGTCCCGCCCGGCTACACCGACGACCAGCGGGGTCAGCCGATGGGCTTCATCGGCGAGCCGGACATCATGGACACCTGGGCGACGTCGTCGCTCACGCCCCAGATCGCCGGCAGGTGGGAGACCGATCCGACACTGTTCGCCAACACCTACCCGATGGATCTGCGGCCGCAGGCGCACGACATCATCCGCACCTGGCTGTTCTCCACCGTCGTCCGGGCCCACTTCGAGGACGACACCGCGCCCTGGAAGAACGCCGCGCTGTCGGGCTGGATCCTCGATCCCGACCGCAAGAAGATGTCGAAGTCGAAGGGCAACGTCGTCGTCCCGACCGACCTGCTCGAGCAGTACGGGTCCGACGCGGTTCGCTACTGGGCGTCGTCGGGACGTCCCGGCACCGACACGGCGTTCGACGAGGGCCAGATGAAGATCGGCCGGCGGCTGTCGATCAAGCTGCTGAACGCGTCCAAGTTCGTCCTCGGCTTCGTCGGTGCATCCACCGTCGACCCCGCTGCGATCACCGAGCCGCTCGACCAGTCGATGCTCGACAAGCTGGCCGATCTGGTCGACGCAGCCACGACCGCGTTCGATGCGTTCGACTACGCCCGCGCGCTGGAGCGCACCGAAGAGTTCTTCTGGTGGTTCACGGACAACCATGTCGAACTCGTCAAGGCGCGCGCCTACGGCGAGTACGGCGACGATCGCGCCGCCTCGGCTCAGCATGCCCTGCGCATGGCGCTGTCCACCGTCCAGCGACTGTTCGCCCCGTTCCTCCCCTTCGTCACCGAAGAGGTCTGGGGCTGGTGGCAGGACGGCTCGATCCACACGGCCGGTTGGCCCGACACCGACGGCCTCCGGACGGCCGCGGCCGGCGTCGGTCCCGGCCCGAGCGACATTGCCAGCGAAGCGCTCTCGGTCGTCCGCCGCGAGAAGTCGGAGGCGAAGCGCAAGCTCCGCACGCCCGTCGTCTCCGCGACGTTCGCGACAACGCAGGCGCAGCTCGACGTGCTCGACCAGGTGATCGACGACGTCAAGGCAGCCGGCATGATCCAGACCGTCACGACCGGGACGGTCACCGACCGAACCGAGATCGAGGTCACCGCCGAGCTCGAACCCGAGCCCGAGGCCGACTGATGGGCGCGGGCGACCGCGAACGTTGGAACGAGAAGTGGTCGTCCGTCGGGACCGGCACCGACCATCGATCGCCGCTCGTCGAGCTCGTCGCGCCGTGGCTCCCTGACGCCGGCCGTCTGCTCGACGTCGCCGGTGGCGGTTCTTCCGCCGCCGTCGAGTTCGCCAAGCAGGGCCTCGCTGTCACCGTCGCGGATGTCAGCGACGTCGGGCTGTCGAAGGCCCGCGAGGACGCGGCGCTCGCCGCCGTCGAGGTCGACACGGTGGAGATCGACCTCGAGGCCGATCCGCTGCCGGCGGGCCCGTGGGATGTCATCACCGTCGCCAACTATCTCCAGCGTGAGCTGTTCCCGACGATGATCGAGCAGCTCGCGGCGGGAGGCATCCTCGCGATCGTCATCGCGACGGAGACGAACCTCGAACGCAGTGACAAGCCCGGTCGCCCGTTCCTGCTCGACCGCGGCGAGCTGCCCACGCTCGTCCCCGGCCTCGACGTCCTCCACCACACCGAAGACTGGCGCCCCAACGGCCGCCACGAAGCGCACCTCGTCGCCCGCACCAGTTGAGACGCCGGGGTCAGAGTCCCGTCCCACCTTTCGCCAGATGATGCGCGCACCGTTCGGGACAAGAGATCGCTTCGGGGCGCGATACCTTCTCGGGTCGTGAGCCATCTCGAGGACGACAGCCTGAATCCGATCGAGCGCGCCGTGCATCGCATCCTTCACGGCTACCTCGAGTTCTTCTACGACGCCTGGACGAACCTCAACATCAATGCGATCAGCGGCGACTACGTCGAGTTCGGTTCGTGGGGCGGCAACACGATGAACCAGGCCTACAAGGCCTTGTGCTTGACCGGCCTGACCGATCGCCACCTCTGGGCCTACGACTCGTTCGACACACTGCCCGAAGCGCAGGACGACCGCGACTACCACCCGGGTTGGAACCCCGGCGGAGCCATGGGCGGCGGGGGCGTTGACAAGTTCTACGAGGCGTGTGACCGCCACGGCATCCCTCGCGAGGCGTACACCGCGACCGAAGGCTACTTCGAAGACACGATCGGCACGGCCGAACCCGACGATCCGCCGGCCGACATCGCCATGTGCCTGATCGACTGCAACCTCTACTCAAGCGCAGCGACGTGCATGGAGTGGCTCCAGCCCCGCCTCAAGCACGGGATGATCCTCGCCTTCGACGACTACTGGTGTTGGTCGCCCGACAAGATCTCGGGCGAGCAGTCACTCCTGATGGAGTTCCAGCGAGACCATCCGGAGTGGACGTTCGACCGCTACCACACGATCGCCCGGGCCGGGCTCTCGTTCGTCGTGTTCGATGCGGCGCAGATGCCGGGCTGAACCAGCCAAAAGGACAAGCGAGGTTCCACCACTCAGCGTGGCGAGTGGGACTGTTCTGTCGCTCGCTCTCTCCATTCCTGCCGTTTTGTGAGGGAACGGATCTTGCGTACAGTGGCCGAATGACGAAATGGCCGATCATTGTTCATCGTGGCGTCTCACTGCTCGCCCTCGTTGCGCTCCTGGCCGGCATCCTCACCGTCGTCGGCAACGACCGTGGCGAGGCTGCCACCCTCCCCGGCGGGTTCGTCGAGGAGGTGGTCGCGTCCACGTCGATCAGCAGCATCACCGCGCTCGACTTCCTCCCCGACGGGCGGCTCCTCGTCACCGAGAAGCGCGGTCGCATCAAGATCGTCGACCCGAACGATCCGACGTCGTCGACGACCGTTCTCAACATCCAGACGATCGTCAACCATGCCGCAGACCGCGGGCTGATCGGGTTGGCGGTCGATCCGAACTTCGCGACGACCGAACGCGTCTTCATCGCCTACTCCTACGATCCGCCGGAGGTTCTCGATCCGGCGCCGTACTGGGACGGCAACACCACGACCACCCGCACGCTCGGGAACGGGTCGGAGAACGGCAAGGGTCAGCGGGTGTCGCGGATCACGAGCTATCAGCTCGACTCCGCCACCAACTACACGAGCGTCGTGGCCAACTCCGAGATCATCCTCGTCGGCGCGAACTCCACGTGGGAGAACATCGGCGACCCCTTCGCCTACCAGACCAACTATGACGTCGAGTGGGCGTGCATGACCTACGTGGGTGGCGAACTCCCGCAGGACGGCACGCCGATCGACGACTGTCTGCCGTCCGAAGGCGTCTCCCACGCGATCGACGGCCTTCTGTTCGGCCCCGACGGATACCTCTACGCGTCGATGGGCGACGGATCCGCCTGGAACGACGTCGACATGAAGTCACTCCGCGCACTCGACCCCGACATCCTTGCGGGCAAGATCATCCGGATCGATCCCACGACCGGCGATGCCGTCCCGACCAATCCGGACTACTCGGGTGATGGATCCGACAACGCTTCGCATGTTTGGGCGTCAGGTCTGCGCAATCCGTTCCGATTCACGTTCGACGAAGCCACAGGCGCCATGTACATCGGCGACGTCGGGTGGAGTACCTACGAGGAACTCAATCTCGGCGTGGCCGGAGCGTCCTACGGTTGGCCCTGCTTCGAAGGCGGGCTCACCCCGGCGCAGATCGCAGCCGACATCACCGAGGGCCCCGGCAGCAACATTCCCCAGTCGAGCTACAGCAGCCTTCCGGAGTGCGCCGCCTACCCGGCCGCGACCCAGACCCCGCCGATGCGCGCGTGGTGCCACTACCACGTGAATCCGGGCATCTGTCAGCCCGAGAACACCAGCCTCTCTGCGCTCGCCGGCGTCGTGTATCCCGGCGGCTCCTACCCGTCTGCGTACGAAGGTCTCTGGTACGGCGACATCGTGGCGGGCTGGATCAAGGTGCTGGACCCCGCGACCGGAGCAACGCTCGACATCACCGATGACTTCTCGGTACCGGTCGACATGAAGATCGGCCCCGACGGCGACGTGTACTACGCCAGTCGAGGTGGCAACGAGGTGATCGCGATCCGCTTCGACGGCGGCAACAACCAGCAGCCGACGGCGCTCCTCACCGCGGATCAGACCGACGGTCCCGCTCCCCTCACTGTCGCGTTCGACGGCAGCGGGTCGACCGATCCCGACGGCACGATCCTGCAGTACGACTGGGATTTCGGCGATGGCGCGAGTGACAGCGGGGCCATGGTCACCCACGACTACCCGGTCAACGGGACCTACACCGCTGAACTGACGGTGACCGACAACTCCGGCGGCACGGACACCGACGACATCATCATCAGGGTCGGGAACACGGCACCCGTGCCCGCAATCGCGTTCCCGGAGCCGGACGCCGTGAGGGACACCGGGTCCGTACTCCAACTCGAAGGCTCGGCCACCGACGTCGAGGACGGGCCGATCGGCGACTCGCAACTCGCGTGGACCGGCACCTTCCACCACAACGACCACATCCATGAAGACGCGTACGAGGGGCAGGGCGCACTTCCCGTTCCGCTCAATCTCGAGGACCACGCCGACGACACCTACATCGAGATCTGCCTGACCGCGACGGATTCCGGCGGACTCGAGGGGACCACCTGCGTCGACATCTTCCCGACGGAAGTCGAGTACACCTTCGAGACCTCGCCCGCCGGCCTCGACGTGATCTACAACGGCCAGCAGTTCACCACCCCGATCACGCTCACCGTCCCGTCCGGCGTGAGCCGCAGCATCGACGTTCCGGTGCCGCAGGGCAACTACGGCTTCGACGAGTGGTCGCTCGGCGGTCCGAAGAACCAGGTGATCGTCACCGGATTCACCAACCAGACGGTGACCGCAACCATGAGTCTCCTGCCGCAACCGACGATCACCGCCGGCGTCGCGTCCGTCGACTCCGAGGGCGACACCGGCTCGACGATCTGGGACCTCCCCGTCACGTTGTCGAACCACTACGGCACGGAGGTGACCGTGGACTGGTCAACCGTCGACGCCCCGTCGCACACGGCCGTTGCGCTGTCCGGCAGCGATTATGTGGCGGACTCGGGGACACTCACGTTCGCGCCCGGTGAAACCACTCAGAACATCCAGATCGAGATCCTCGGCGACACCGTCGACGAGCCACCGCTGATCTTCGGCGAATGGGGTTTCGTCGGACTCTCCAATCCGACCAACGCCACCATCGACACCGGCGGCTTCTTCGGCCTCGGCGTGTTCATCATCATCGACGACGACGACGAGCCCGCCTGAGGCACCTTCTCGGACCGACTTCGACCCGGCCGCGAATTCAGTTGGCGCCGAGGTTGCTGCCGTCGGAGGCGGCGCCGATCGCCGGGGAACCGGCGGTGAGGCGGAGATCGGTCGGGTCGTTCACGAACAGCGGGTTGCTGCGGATCTCACAGTTCGATTCACCACAGAGGTTGTGATCGATGATCGTGGTCGGCTCGACGTCGAACCCGATACCGGTGTTCCCCCACGCGATGTTGTTGCGGAAGACGATCCCGGTCGCTCGTTCATGATTGTGGGCGAACCCGCCGTAGCCGGTGTTGGATCCGCCGTTGCCGACCGCCGTGTTGAACTCGAACACCACGTTGTCGACCGTGCCACCCGACTCGGCGCCGTCCGGGTGGTCGTACACCGAGAAGCCGTCAGCCGCGTTGTTGTAGGCGATGTTGTGATGCACGTGCACGCCATCGATGTCGCCGTCACCCTCCGGCGCAGCCCACATGCCCTGATTCGCGTTGTCGTAGATCAGGTTGTCGAAGATCTCGATGTTGGTGACCAACGCGTTCCAGCCGGCATCGCCGCCATCGATGTGGATTCCGCGGTCCGACAGATCATGAATGTCATTGCCGTAGATCTTCGAATCGGCGACCCCGTTCTTGAACGCGATCCCCTCGTCGCCGCCTGACATCGACGGATCACCGTCGGACAACTCGTTGGCGACCACATGGGCGCGGACGACGCCGCTCCCGACCGAGATCACCTCGGACGACACCATGTTGGCGCGACGAATGTCATTGCCGATGATCAACACATCGACGATCCCTGCCGCGTCGTACGAACTCGTCCCGGGCGAGTTCCCGCGGATGCTCACCCCGGAGTAGTCGGTGTTGTACGTCGAGTTGTTGGCGATCACGATGTTGTCCGCACCCGGACCCATCGCCTGCAGCGCGTTGTTCTCGATGTTGCGCAGTTGGAACCCGTGAAGGATCACGTCAGAGGCAAACCGGACCCGAATTCCCCACCCCTCGATGATCGCCTCGTGCTCATCACCCGGGAACGCCGAGAAGATGACCCCCGACGTACGCGGCTCGATCCGACCGTCGTCGTACACACCGGCCTTCACGTACACGATGTCGCCCGTGTCCGCCGTTTCCGCCGCGTGCACGATCGTGCGCCACGGCAGCGATGCCGTTCCCGGATTCGAATCCGACGCTGACGGATGATCGCGATCCACGATGAACGTTGACCCCGACCCCTCGAACTCCGGCCGGTCACACGACGACGTGTTCGGGTTGTAGTACAGGTCGAACCACACGACCGACCACGCCTCATCCGCCCGCACCGAACAATCCGCCGGCGGGTCATCGGGCGGCGGATTGTCGCCGTCGCCATCGCCATCGCCGTCGTCCTCGCCCGGGTCACCGGGTGGCGGGTTGATACCACCGCACTGCGGCGACGCGGCATCGAGCGTGACGTGTGGTTGTCCCTTGTAGCGGTAGAAGAAGGTTGCGAGCTGCCCGCGCGTCACGACGTTGTCGGGCGAGAACGTGGTCTGGCTCGTCCCGGTCGTGATGTCCTCGGCCGCCATCCACGCGACGGGGTCCTGCTGCCAGGGGAGGCTCACGTCGGCAAACGGATGCGTACCCGCCGGAGGTTCTCCCGCCAAGCGGTACAGGATGGCCGCGAGCTGGCCGCGGGTCAGCACGCTCTCGGGCGAGAAACGGAGCGGCGCCGTGCCGGTCGTGATGCCTTCGTCCAACATCCACGCGACGGCGTCGAGTTGCCACTCGAGGGTGACGTCGACGAACGGACGATCGAGATCGGACTCGGGTCGCCCTTCCATACGCCACACGAACGCCGCAGCCTGACCCCGGGTGACGGGATCCTCGGGTGAGAAGCATCCTGGACCCGTGCCGGTCGTGATGTCGTTGTCGACCATCCACTGCACGCCCCGCGCCCAGTAGTCGGCGGCACGCACGTCGCCGAACCCCGCGACGGCGCCCGCGGGAAGCGAGAGTGCCGAAGTGACCAGGGCGATCACGCTGAGTAGCACGAAAATTCGTCGCATTACGATGCCATATCGGCCGCTGGCACTGGAAACTGGAGACATCGCACTCCCGGCCCGCGATTTCGTTATGAGAATGTAACACCTCGAACACCCCACGTGGTTCCACCGAGCACCGCATCGCCGTCAAATCGGCCCGATTGCGACAACTCGTGGTGTGACCAGCAAGACTGGCGGGGTGATCGATCTCCGTTCCGACACCGTCACCCAACCGACCCCCGAGATGCGCAAGGCGATGAGCGACGCCGAACTCGGCGACGACGTCTTCGGCGACGACCCCACCGTGAACCGGCTGGAGGCGGTCGTCGCCGAACGACTCGGCAAGGAGGCCGCCGTCTTCGTCACGAGCGGCACCCAGTCCAACCTGTGCGCGCTGCTCGCCCATTGCGGCCGGGGCGACGAGTACATCGTCGGCGACATGGCCCACACCTACCGGTGGGAGGGCGGCGGCGGTGCCGTGCTCGGCGGTATCCAGCCGCAACCGGTGCCGATGCTCGCCGACGGCCTCCCCGACCCGGCCGCCATCGACGCCGCGGTCAAACCCGTCGACGACCACTTCGCCCGCACGCGCCTCCTCTGCCTCGAGAACACGAAGGACGGCACACCACAGTCGATCGCCCGCATGGACGAGGCGCTCACCATCGGCCGCAAGCACGAGCTCGCCACCCATCTCGACGGCGCGCGGATGTGGAACGCCGCGGTTGCGCTCGACGTGTCCGGCGAGGAACTCACCGCGGGCTTCGACACCGTCTCGATGTGCCTGTCGAAGGGCCTGGGCGCGCCGGCGGGGTCCGTGCTGAGCGGACCGGCCGATCTCATCACGGAAGCCCGTCACTGGCGCAAGATGCTCGGCGGTGGGCTCCGTCAGGCCGGGGTGCTCGCGGCCGCCGGCCTCTACGCACTCGATCACCACGTCGATCGTCTGGCCGACGACCATCAGCGCGCCGAGGCCCTCGCCGACGGACTCGCCGAGATCCCGGGCATCACGATCCAGGCCCGCAACACGAGCATGCTCTTCGTGGCGTTCGACCGCGCCCCCGCCGATCTCCAGACGACGTTGGAAACGGCGGGCGTCCGGAGCCTGATCTCCCGCCGCGACGGGAGCGGACAGAGCCGCCTCGTCACCCATCTCGGGATCTCCGACGCCGACGTCACCACCGTGGTCGCCGCCTTCGCGGCCGCCCTGTCGTGACGGGCAGGTTCACCACCCGCTGGTAGGGTTCCCCGCAGCCAATGCAAGGGGAAGCAGATGCTGTCCGGTTACCTGGATCCTGCCTCAGGGAGTGCCATCATCAGCGGCGTCGCAGCCGGAGCCGCTGGCGCAGTGGTCGCGGCGAAGACAATGATGACCAAGATGCGGCTGCGCAAGCGCGACGACGCCCCGGATGCCCCCACCACGTCCGACATCGTCGACGAATCGCTGCAGTGACCTCGACGGGTTCGTCGCCCGCCGACCCGAAGTACGACCGAGGCTCGTTCCGGGATCCGTCGTCTCGCGTCTGGCGCGACGGCACCCGCATCCTGCGTGGACTCGACGAGGCAGCCGCCGCCGACTTCGCCCGCACCGAGGCTGCCGCCTTCTTCGCTGCCGCCATCGAAGCCGGCACGATCGTCGGCACCCGTCGTGTGGACGAGCCGAGCCCGGACGGCCGCGCCTGGGCTGCCGTTCTCGAACACGACACGGTTCCGGTCGTCACGTATCCCCACGAGTGGTCGTTCTCGATGCTGCAGGACGCCGCCCTGCTCACCCTGCGACTCGTCCGCTCGGCCATCGACGACGACATCACCACCAAGGACGCGACGGCGTACAACGTCCAGTTCGTCGGGGCCCGACCGGTCTTCATCGACGTTCCGTCGTTCGAGCCCTATCGCGACGGTGAGGCGTGGTGGGGCTACCGCCAGTTCTGCCAGCTGTTCCTGTTCCCGCTGATGTTCACGGCCTACAAGGACCTCCCCCACCAGCCCTGGATGCGCGGCTCGGTCGACGGCATCACACCCGAGCACGCGAGGCGCGTCCTCGAGGGTCGGCGGTCCGGCCACAAGGGTTTCCTCTTCCACGTGTGGCTCCATGCGAAGGCCGATCGGCGCTTCACCGGCGGCTCCGCCGACACCGTCGACGAGATGAAGAGCGCGGGGTACAAGAAGGAGATCTTCATCGCCACGCTGGACCGCTTGATCGCGCTCGTCGAAGGGCTCGAGTGGGGACGTTCCGAGTCCACCTGGGGCGACTACTCCCAGCGCGGCCACTACGAGTCGAAGGAGCTCCTGCTCAAGGGCGACTTCGTCCGCAAGATCGCGTCGCAGCGGTACCGAAGCCAGGTGTGGGACGTCGGCGCCAACGACGGCATGTTCTCGCGGATCGCCGCGGCCCACGCCGACACGGTGCTGGCGATGGACGCCGACGACCTCGTCGTCGATCGCCTCTACCGCGAGCTGCGCGACGACGGCACCGAGGGCATCGTGCCGATGGTGATGAACTTCGCCGACCCGACGCCCGGTATCGGGTGGGCCGGCACCGAACGCCCACCGCTGCACGAGCGATCGTCACCGGACCTGATCCTCGCCCTGGCGGTGATCCACCATCTCGCGCTCACGCACAACGTGCCGACCGCGGCGATCCTCGACCACTTCGTCGCTCTCGGCGGCGAGGTCGTCCTCGAGATCCCCACCGAGAACGACCCCATGGTGAAGACCCTCCTGAGTCACAAGCGGGCCGGCACCCACGACGCGTACACCCTCGACTCGATCGAAGCGCAGGCCGCCGACCGGTTCACCGTCGCCGAACGCCTCGCCCTCCCCGGCGGCACCCGCGTCCTGCTCCACCTCGTCCCCCACTGAGTTGAGACGCCGGGGTCAGAGTCCCGTCCCACCTTTGCCCCGAGCAGCTACAGGCCGGCGAGGCGGTAGGCCGACTCCAGATCGTCGTGACCGGTGTAGCACCCCAGCAACACCCGATTGCCGGAATAGTGCGTGCGGCCGTGGAGCAGTCGCCAGTTGTCGATCAGCAGCAGCTGGCCGGGGCGACCACGTGATCTCGAGCGCACGTGCGGGCTCGACCGCCAGCGCCCGGAACTCCGCGTACGCGTCGATCACCTGGTCGACCCAGCGG
>BQJV01000033.1 GCA_021604885.1 Acidimicrobiales bacterium | reverse complement strand
CCCCGGCGAGGCAGTTCATGAGCGTGGTCTTCCCGGCGCCGTTCTCCCCGAGAACGGCGTGGACCGTTCCGGGGCGAACCGTGAGGCTCGCCCCGGAATTCGCGATCACACCGGGAAACCGCTTCCAGATGCCATCGAGTTCGACGGCGTTTGGCATCAGGGGTTGGCGGAGCCGATCACGCCTTCGACGAACCAGTTCATGTCGAGGAGCGACCGGCCCTCTTCGTCGGCGCCGAAGTCGGGCGGGACTTCCCCGGCAGCGATGACCTCGTTGCCGTCCTGGTCGTTGATCGGGCCGGTGAACGGGTCCCACGTGCCGTCGATCATCTGCTGGGACAGGTCGTCGATCTGGGCCTTGGTCTCGTCGGACACGTCGGCGGCCAGGCTGCCGAGTTGGACGATGCCGTCGTCCATGCCGCCCCAATAGGCACCACCCTCGTAGGTGCCGGCGGCGACCTGCTCGATCACGCTGGCGTAGTACGGGCCCCAGTCCCAGACGGCCGACGAGAGGTAGGCATCGGGAGCGAAGGCGCTCATGTCGCTGTTGTACGAGACCCAGCGGGCACCGGCGGCCTCCGCAGCCTCGCCGGCGGCGGTGGAGTCCTGGTGCATCGCGATCACGTCGGCGCCGCCCTCGAGGAGAGCATCTGCGGCGTCACCCTCGACCGCGGGGTCGAACCAGGTGAATGTCCAGTTGACCGTGACGGTGGCATCGGGGTTGGCCTCGCGGACACCGAGGGTGAACGCGTTGATACCGCGGATGACCTCGGGGATCGGGAAGGCGGCCACGTAGCCGATGTCGCCGCTCTCGCTGGCCGCGCCGGCAGTGAGGCCGGTGAGGTAGCGCGCCTGGTAGATCCGGCCGAAGTAGTTGCCGAAGTTCTCACCGTTGTTCTTGAAGCCGGTCGCGTGGTCGAAGATCACGTCGGGGAACTCGGCGGCGAGCGCTTCCATCGCGTCCATGTAGCCGAACGAGGTGGCGAAGATGACGTCGGCGCCGTCGGCGATGAAGTCGCGCACAGCCTGGTCGAACTCCGGCGAACCCTCACCGATGTTCTCGACGGTCAGCGTGTCGGCGCCGGTCTGGTCGGCCGCGAACTGACGACCCTGATCGTGGGCCCAGGTCCACCCTGCGTCGCCGGGTTCGCCGATGTAGACGAACGCCGCGGTGACGTCGGACGCGCCACCGGCCGTACCGTCGTCGCTCGTGCCGGGGTCGGCGGTTCCGTCGTCGTCGGAACTGTCGTCGCCCGAGCCGTCGTCGCCGGAACTGTCGTCGCCCGACCCGGTGTCGTCATCGTCGCCACAGGCCGCGGCGATCAGCGAGAAGCTGAGCAGGATGGTCAGGACGAGCAGTAGTCGTCGTTTCATGAGATGGTTCCCTCCGAGGTGAATTGCGACCGAAACTTAGGGGATGGTGGCGGTCTGTCAACTCGTCGGGCGACATATTTCGCGGGGGCGAAACGGGTGCGAAACGCGATCGACATGGAGGGTCTGGGGGCCGCATTGGCCCCGGGTTCGCGCAGCCTGATCTCGCTCGTCGGCGGGGGCGGAAAGACGACGGTTTTGTTTGCGCTCGGCCGGCAGCTGGCGGGTCGCGTCGTGCTCACCACGACCACCAAGATGGGCTCCGACCGGGTCGACGGTCACGAGCCGATCCTCCAGCCGACCGACGACGAACTGGCATCAGCGCTCGACGGCGATCGCGTCGCGCTGGTGTGGGGTGGCGTCGACGGGCATCGCGCCCTCGGGGTCGCGTCGGAGACATGCGACCGCTGGGCGTCCACGCCGGGCCTCGCCGATCATGTGGTCGTGGAGGCGGACGGATCGCGGCGGCGACCGTTCAAGGCCCCGGCGCTTCATGAGCCGGTGGTTCCGGCAACCACCACACTGCTCGTGGCGTGTGTCGGCGCGGCGGCGTTCGACGGCGTCATCGCGAAGGTCTGCCACCGACCCGACGAGGTCGCCGCGGTGGCGGGCTGCTCACCGGCGGATCGGCTGACCCCTGCCCGACTCGCGGCGGTGCTGAGCAGCGATGCCGGTTCGCAGAAGGGGCGCCCTGCGGGTGCGGCGTTCGTCGTCGTCCTCAACCAGGTGGACGCGAGCCACGCCGCCTACGTCGCGGACGTCCACGATTCGCTCGCGACTCGCGATCCGAACGCAGATGCCCTCGTGCTCGAGGTGGCGACCGCGGCGGGTCGCTGAAGGAGGGGTGCTACGCCCGAGGGGGTCGTCGTTCCCGGAAGAGGAAGTCCTCGGCGTTGGTGCGAAGAAATTTCTCGAGCACGCCCTCACGCAGATCGAGCTGCTCGGCCTCGGCCATCACGCGTTTCATCGGCAGGACCGGGTGATCGCTCGCCATCATGACGCGGTCCTGGCCACGGGTGTTCATGAAGTGGATCAGTTCCGGCGGGAAGTGTTTCGGCGAATAGGCCGACGTCATCAGCCGCAGATTGCCGTACTTGATCATCAGCCGGATCGCCGTGGCCCACCAGGGGTCCGCTCCGTGGGCCATGACCAGCCGGAGCTCGGGGAACCGGTAGCAGACCCGGTCGAGATGGATCGGGTCCTGGCATTCGCCCGGCACCGGCGGACCGGGAAGGCCGGTGTTGATCGACAGCGGCAGATCGAGCTCGACGCACTTCGCGTAGAGCGGGTAGTAGACGGCGTCGCTCGGCGGGACGTCGATGTCGAACGGCACCACCCGCGCCATGGTGACCGGGTGGGACGCGACGAGATCCTCGAGTCGCCACAGCTCGCGCATCAGCTTCTGGGGCCGGACGTACGCGGCGAGCGAGAAGCGGTCCGGACGCTTGTCCACGAAGTCGAGCACGCGCGGCTCGGGGTTCTTGACGCTGGTCGAGATGACCGCATGGGCCACGCCGGCATCGTCCATCTCGGCGATGCACTCGTCGACGTCGAGTGAGCGGAAGAAGTCGTCGCCGCCCTTGAAGTAGTCCTCCTTCACGCGCTGGAGGAACTCGGCGGGGATGTTGTCCCCCATGTTCACGTTGACCCAGAGGTCGATGGCGCCCGGGCCGATCACGGCGCGACCGCCACGAGCGTCCAGTCGAGGAGCGTGACCGGATCCTCGCCCCGGTGGGCGAAGCCCTCGATGCGCACGGCGAAGGCCCGGCCGTTTCCGGCAGGGGCGGTCTCCACGAGTGTGTGGCGAAACGACAGGAGGTCGCCCTCGAACGCCGGACCGGTGTGGTCGCAGCCGTGCCACCCGACGACCGTGGCCATGCCGGGGAGGACGCGGGAGAGCGATGCCTGGGCGAGCCCGACGACGTGGCCGCCGTAGACGAGGCGCTCGGGGTAGGGGGAGCGTTCGGCGTCGCGATGGATCATCGCCAGGTTGTGGGTGAGCCGGACCATCCCGGTTGCGCCGTCGATGACGTCACGCGTCGGGTCCGTGATGGTCTCGCCGACCGCCCACTCGGTGGCCGCGCCGAGCGGCGCGAGGTCCCAGTGCGCGGGCACGAGCGCCGCATACGAGGCGATGTCGAGGTCGCCGTCGGTGCCGAGGTCGTCGGCATGGCCGGGTGCCGCGTCCTGCTCGGCCTGGGGGAGCATCGGGCACCGCTGGTAGACGACCGCGTCGTCGCCGTCCGCCGTGGTCACGATGTCGACGAGGACCTTGCCGCGTCGATCCCGCCCTTCCTTGTGGGAGCCATCGGCCAAGCCGGCGACGGTGACGACCGTGCGCACCGACTCGCCGACGAACACCGGACGCACGAGCCGGACGTCTCGATAGAAGAGGTTCGCGATCGCCCGGCGGCTGATGGTCGTCGACTGTCCGATCGACAGCTGCATCACGAGGCCGGGGCTCGCCAGCCGACCGGGCCGACCCGTGACCGCCTCCGTCACCGCGGCGTCCAGCGCCATCGGGAGCCGTTCGCCCACCCAGCTCTGGTACAGGGCGGCCGTACCGACGTCGATCGTGATCGACGGTTGGACGGGCAGTTGCTGCCCGACCGTCAACCGGTCGTAGAACGGGCCGTCGAGCGGGATCACAGGTTCGCGATCTCGTTCTCGATGCGGGCCTCGACATGGGCTCGCGCCGCGGGCATGCGGCTCGGGATGTGCTGCGAGGGGAACAGGCCCTCGTAGGGCCTGTACTGCTTGAGAACGGTCTTGGCGATGGTGTCCTTGTGGACCTCGGTCGGTCCGTCGGCGATTCCCATCACCGGCGCCGCCATCCACATGCCGATGAGCGGCATCTCGTTCGTCATCCCGAGCGAGCCGTGGGCGTGTAGGGCGCGATAGACGACGTCGAGCAGCACCTTCGGCGTCGCCACCTTCACGCCCGCGACGTGTTGGCGGATCTTCGCGTAGTCACCCGCCTCTTTGTCGATGAGCCACGCGGTGTGGAGGACCTGGAGCCGGAACTGCTGGATCTGTACCCAGGAGTCGGCGACCCAGTGCTGGATCGACTGCTTATCGGCGATCAGCGATCCCTTGGTCTCGCGGGACAGCACCCGCTCGCACATCATGTCGAGCGCCCGCTGCGCCATGCCGACCGAACGCATGCCGTGGTGCACGCGACCACCGCCGAGTCGGGTCTGGGCGATCTTGAACCCGGTTCCCTCGTCGCCGAGGAGATGGTCGGCCGGCACCCGGACGTCGTTGAACCGGAGATAGGCGTGGCCGGCGTCGTCGCCCGACGAGCCGCTGCCGAGATGCACGTTGCGCACGAGCTCGAGCCCGGGGGCGTCCTTCGGCACGAGCATCATGGACGAGCCCTTGTAGATCGGGACGTCGGGATTCGTGACCAGCATGACGATCATGAACTCGGCGTAGACGAAGTTCGATGCGAACCACTTCTCGCCGTTGATCACCCACTCGTCGCCGTCGCGCACGGCGCTGCACGTGAACTGGCCCGGATCCGAACCCGCCTGTGGTTCGGTCATCGCGTAGGTCGTGGAGATCTCGCCCCGCAGCAGCGGCGCGAGGTAGCGCTCCTTCTGCTCCTCGGTGCCGTAGTGGGCGAGCACTTCGGCGTTGCCGCTGTCCGGTGCCTGGCATCCGAAGACGGAGGGCGCCCACGACGACCGACCGAGGAGCTCGTTCATGAGCGCGAGCCGCACCTGGCCGTAGCCACCGCCGCCCAACTCGGGGCCGATGTGGCATGCCCACAGGCCCTGCTCGCGCACCTTCTCCTGCAGCGGGCGCACGAGCCCCTGCGCGACCTCGTGGCTCTTGTCGAACGGCGACACCTCGCCGCGGAAAAAGAGGTCGAGGGGCTCGACTTCGGCCTTCACGAAGCTCTCGATCCAGTCGAGCTTCTCCTGGAACTCCGGCTCGATGGCGAAATCGATGGCCACGGGGTACCTCTCAATCCGGCGTGCCACACGCACGCGCCTTCGGCCGGATCATACGGTCGCGAGGTCGCGGGGGTCGAAAGACGCGGTGCCGTTGTCCATCGTGGAGGCGGGTGCCCGACGCGGCCGGTGGCCAGGGTTTATGGTCTCGGGAGTTGGCGGAACCCCTTGGAGGCACCGATGAACACGACCCGATCCCTTACACGATGGCTTGCGATCCTGGCGGCAGTGGTACTGCTCGCCGCGGCCTGCGGCGACGACGGGGGCTCGAACCCCGCCGCCCCGGGTGGCAACGTCGGCGGTGACGACAGCAGCGGTGACGACAGCAGCGGTGACGACGGCAGTGCGGACGACAGCAGCGCAGGTGACGACGGCTCGGGCGGCATCGCCACGCTCGGCGACTGCGAAGACTTCGCCGCTGCCATCGACGGTCTCGATTCCTTCGCCGATGCCGGCGACCCGACCAGCGGCACCTCGCCGGCGGACATCCAGGCCGACTTCGCGAGGGCCCAGGCGCAGCTCGCCGCGCTCCAGAACCAGTTGCCCAGTGACCTGCAGGGTGACGCGCAGACGATCGCCAACGGCCTTGCCGCGCTGGAGGAGGCGTTCGCCGCCATCGGCTACGACGCCACGTCGATCGCCTCGCCGGAGGACGCACTCGCGTTCGCCTCGGCCATGTCCAGCGCCGACGTGATGGCGATGGCCGGCGCCTCGATCAACATCCAGCAATGGGTCACGGCCGGGTGTAACGGGTGAGTCCGCGTCGCGTCCTCGCCGTTCTCGTCGTCGTCGCACTTGCCGCGGCAAGCTGTGGTGACGACGGTGATGCGGCGACGGACGCGACCACGACCACCACGTCCACCAGCGCCCCGTCCACCACGACCACGGAGCCGTCCACGACGACCACGGCTGCTCCGACGACGACCGAAGGCGTGCCCGTCATGATCTCCGTCGAGCTCGTCGATCATCCGTTCTGGCCGAACGACGTCGCGGTCGAGGCGCAGGATGCACTCGACGCACTGGCGGCGGCCTACGTCGCATCCCTGCCGGACGGTACCGAGCCCGAGATGGAACGTTTCCTGTTCGGCTCGCTGGCCGTCACCGTGTTCGACGAGATCTTCGAGGGCACGACATCCGAGCGCCAGGCCGAGTTGATGTGGATGCTTCACCTTTCGGGCTACTTCGGTGGCCGCTGGCTCCGCGGGGAGATCTTCGCGGCCGAACAGGACGCGGCCCCGGTGCTCGGTGTCGACGTCACGCCCTCGGAGTCGAGCTTCCGTGACACCATCACCAGAGCCGAGGCGCGACTCGCCGCCATCGAGGGCGCCGACGACGAGATCATCGCGGCGGCTCGTGCCGCGTTGTTCGACACGCCTCCGGCCGAGGAGGGCGACGAACCCGTACGCGGGCTGACCGACAGCTTTGGCTACAACCGCGGCTACATGCTGCAGATCCTCGAGGCACCGCCCGAGGGCATCGAGGCATCGCCGCAGTTCCAGATCAATTGTGGCGGTCTCTTCGACTGTGTGTACGCCACGCCGAAGCTGGCGGTGCTGGCCGAACTCGGTGACTTCCAAGCGGCGCTCAACAGCGATGATCCGCCCGACCCGGAGCTGGTGGCCGAGCTGCTGCCCGTGCAGGGGGTGGCGATTCCCCGGGGGCGTGCCGTCTGGGACGGCGGACTGTCGGTCCAGGGGTTCAGCCAGGAGAGCTATGACCAGCTGCTGGACGTGAGCTCGTCGTTCCTCGAGACGGTGCAGGCGACCGGCCTGATCAACGCCCAGGCTGCGGCTGAGGGCGACGTCGCCGCGGCTCGCACCGGCCTCGTCGCCGAGGCAGCGCAGATCGTCTGGCTGGCCGCGTACTTCGACGGTCTGCTCGAAGCGCGCAACCAGGAAGCGATCGAGCTGCCGGTGTTCGTCAGCTAGACCGTGGCGATGGATCTGTCCGAACGGGTCATCGTCATCACCGGTGGCACCAAGGGCATCGGCATCGGCATCGCCCGTCACGTCGGGGGTCTCGGCGCCCGCGTCGTCGTCACCGGCCGAAAGCCCGATGGGGTCGAGGCCGCGGGGGCCGAGCTCGGCGATCTCGGCATCGACCACCTCGTCGTGGTCGCCGATGTCGCCGATGCCGACGCCACCGCCGCCATGGTCTCGGAGGCGGCGAGCCGCTGGGGGCGCATCGACGGGCTCGTCGCCAACGCCCAGTCGTTCCGGCCCGTCATGGATCTCGTCGACGTCACGGCGCGCGACATGGATCTCCTCTTCGACACCGGTCCGAAGGGCACGCTCTGGGCGATGCAGGCGGTCGTGCCCCACATGCGCGCCGCAGGGTGGGGCCGCATCGTCACGATGGCAACGTCGATGGGCCTCACCGGCGCTGCCGGCTACGGGCCGTATGCGGCGTCGAACGAGGCCATTCGCTCGCTCACCCGCACGGCGGCCAGCGAATGGGGTCGCGACGGGATCACCGTGAACTGCGTCCTGCCCGCCTCCGCGGCGCACCGGCTCGACCCGGCCGCGAGCAGCGAGCGGGGCGCCGCGTTCGCGGCGATGTACGACGATCATCCGATCGGGCGCGACGGCGACCCGGATGCGGACATCGCGCCGGCGGTCGCGTTTCTCCTGTCGGATGCGAGCCGCTACGTCACCGGCCAGACGATCAGCGTCGACGGCGGCGGCATCATGCGGGCCTAGGTCTGTGGAGCTGCGTCGCTGGGGTCATCGGCGACGCGAACTCCGGGAGCGGACGTTTGCCTGGAGGCAGACCCCGGTGATGCTCGACGATTCGTCCGACGCCAGCCAGCTGACCATGGCGGCCACCTCGTCGGGGTCGGTGAGCCGGCCGAGATCGAGGTCGGCGGCGTGGGCGTCAGCGCCGCCCGGCCGACTCTCGAGATAGGCGAGGAGCGGCTCGGTCGCGGTCGGGCCCGGGGTCACGGCGTTGGCCCGGATACCGAGATCGCCGTACTCCGTCGACACCGTTTCCATGAGTGAGATCACGCCGGCTTTCGCCGCGGCGTACGGCCCCAGTTGGTACTGGCCGCCGATGCCGGCCCCGGACGACATGCTGACGATGCTGCCGCCCCCGCCGGCGAGCATGTGCGGGATCACGGCCCGCGTCGCGAAGAAGCAGGTGTCGAGGGTCAGTCGTTGTTGGAAGCGCCAGTCTTCGTCCGACGTGTCGGCGAGCAGCCCGGTTCGGGACACACCGACATTGTTGTAGAGCACGTCGATGCGGCCGTGGCTGCGGGCCGCTTCGGTGACCCAGGCGTCCACGAACGTCGAGTCCGACACGTCGCCGGCCATGCCGGATCCGCCGGTCTCCTCGATGACGGACGCCAGGGTGTCGGCATCACGGTCGTTGAGCCATAGCAGCGCGCCCTCTGCGGCGAAGCGACGGGCGACGGCGGCGCCGATGCCCGCGCCGGCCCCGGTGATCAGGGCGACCTTTCCCTCGAGGAGCATGGGTGCAGTGTCTCAGGGGAGGTCGGTGCTCTGCACGAGCTCTGCGGCACGCGCAGCCATGTCGAGGACGACATCGCCGAACGCGGCCATCTTCGGGTTGTCGGCGCCGCCCTGCACGAAGCGGGCGTAGCCGCCCTCCAACACGATCGCCATCTTGAACCGGGCGAGGATGACGTAGTAGTCGATCTCGTCGACATCACGGCCCGAGACGGTCGCGTACCGCTCCAGCAGGTCGGCCCGGTCGGGCATGCCGGTGTAGTCGACATAGCCCTTGCCGCTGCGATCCTCGTCGGCGTCGGGCCACCCCATCACGACCCACGCGAGGTCGAGCAGCGGATCGCCGATCGTCCCCATCTCCCAGTCGACGATCGCGGCCATCCGAGCCGGGCCACCGTGGTGGAACATCACGTTGGCGAACTGATAGTCGCCGTGCATGATCCCGGGCACATAGCTCCTCGGGCGGCGGTCCCGCAGCCACGCGGCGGCCTCGTCGAGGCCGGGGATCTCACGGAACGAGAACGCGGCCAGGTGGGCCTGCCAGCGCTCGACCTGGCGTTCGTGGAACCCATCGGGGCGGCCCAGTCCGTCGAGCCCGCGGGCCTGCCAGTCGACGTTCGACAGCCTCGCGATCGCGTCGACCAGCTCGTAGGCGAGCCCGGGGCGGGTGTCGAGATCCGAGAAGAACGGCTCCGGCCACTCCGGCTCGCTGATCGGCGACCAGCCGTCGATGAACTCCATCAGGTAGAAGGTCGAGCCGAGGATCGACGTGTCCTCGCACGCACCCCAGGCCCGGCAGTGGGGCACCTCGGTGTCCGTCAGCGCGTCGATGATGCGGTACTCGCGCAGCATCGTCTCGTTGCGCCCCTTCGGCACCTCGCGAGGCGGCCGGCGCAGGGCCCAGCGATGGTCGCCCCGGCTGACCTCGAAGATCTCGTTCGACGCGCCACCCGAGATGAAGCGCGACGAGATCGTCTCGCCCACGCCGGGCAGGCCCTGCTCGTCCATCCACGCACCGAGCCGCTCCGGGTCGATGAGGCCCTTCGTGCGCTCCTCGTCGTCGCCGCTGTCGGTGCGGATGAAGTCGCTCATGAGGCCTCCTCAGGCCGACCGGAAAGAAGCGCCGGTCCGTTGTCGGTGATGTGGACGATCTCGCGTCGGTTGCCGTCGCGCACGCTGACGACCATGTCGGCGTCGAGAGTTTCGGCGTGGCCGTGGGTGGCGTCGATCACCGGTCGCTCGAACCCCATGCCGACGCCGCGTACGAGCCAACCCGGATGCTCGGAGGCGGCGGCGAGATCGGCGCCGGTCGCGCCGGGTCGGCAGGAGTCGATCAACCGCTGGGGCGGCTCCGGCGCCTCGTTGCCCGGAATCGGCGCGCGCAACGAAGCGAGCGCACCGAGGCCACCTTCGTAGCCGTCGACGATCATGCCGAGGTCGATGAACGTGTCGGCTCCGTCCTGGCGCACGATCGGCGCGGATGACGGGATCGTCGCGCCGAGCCGCCCCATCGCGAGGACAGCAGCGCCGATGCGCTGGTCGTTCGTGAGCGGTGGCTCGTCCGGGCTGTTCCCCGCAGTGGCCGCCGCAACGACGCCGTGCCAGACCACGGCGCACGCGGCCCGGATCCGGTCGATCTCGGCCGGGAGTTTGTGGCGTCGCACCGCGGCCATCAGGTCATCGGCGGGAACCACGTCGGCGTCGGGGGCGAGGCGGCCTGCCGCTCGTCGAAACGACGGCGACACCTCGTCGGTCCCGATCCGCTTCGCATCGGTGAGTCCGGGGATCGCGGCGAGGTTGGCTGCCATGACCCGCGGGTTCCAGGTGGACGGGAAAAGGTCGTCCCACGTCATCGTCGGGGGCAGCCCGGTGTCCCAGCCGGAGAGGACATGGGTCCGGCCGGTCTCCCGGACGACGAGACAGCCCGCGCCGAAGGGTCGGGTCCCGGCGGTCCACAGTCGGTGCATCCCGCTCGCGTAGTTGGCATCGTCCTGGCGCCCGAGCACGAGCACATCGATCTCCCGCTCGGCCATGGCGGCCAGCACGCGGTCGCGGCGGGCGGCGATGAGGGACGTATCGCCGGTCATGTCGTGAACGGGGCGTAGCCCGGCGCGCTGGTGAGGACGCGATGCCCGTCGGCCGTGACCGTGACGATCTCCTCGGCCCGGTAGCTGGCGATACCGTCGTCCCAGACGATCGGTTCGACGACGATGATCATTCCCGGCGCGAGGACGAACGAGTCGTCGAACTCCTCGCCGAGATCCGAACCGGCCATGGGCATCTCGGCGCTCTCGAGGCCGACCCCGTGGCCCACGTAGAAGTGGGGGAGCCAGGGGCGGGTGCCGCCGTTCGCGGCGATTGCGGCCTGGCTGACATCGCCCAGGGTCGCCCCGGGTCGGATCGCCGCGCACGTGGCGTCCATGATCGTGAGCCAACGGTCGAAGCAGGAGAGCTCCGCATCATTCGGTTCCCGGCCGACGATCCAGGTCCGGCCGTAGTCGGATGCGTATCCCTCGTACCCGTGGCCGGCATCGACCCACACGAGGTCGCCCGTCTCGAACGCCGCCTCGGCGATACCGGTCGGGAAGGCGACATCGTCGTTGAACGTCCTCGGCCCGCCGGCGCGGGTGCGGGGCATCACCTGGAAGATGGGGTCGATCTCGTTGTGCTCCGCGCCCTGAGCCCACAGTGCCGCGAGGAATGCGCCCGCAACCTCAGCCCGGGTCGCGCCGGGAACGCAGGCATCGCGGGCGGACGCCATCGCCCGCTCGGCCTGCCATTGCGATGCCTCGATGCACGCGATCTCGTCGTCGGTCTTCGCCAGTCGGACAGGCCCGAGGACGCGACTCGCGTCGGTGAGATCCGCGCCCGCGAGGACGTCGGCCCGCACCATCGCGCCGGTGATGGAGTCGACGGCCAGCCGCTTCCCCGCGGGGTCGCCGATCATGTCGAGGATGGTCTCTCGCAGCGCACCGGCGTCCTCGTCGAGCTCGGGCCACAACGCCGGGGCGACTTCGCCGACGACCGTGCCGGGGTCGCCGTGCACGTGCAGCCGGGGCGAACCCTCGGCCGGGACGATCGCGACGGCGCGCCGGAAGCTCGCATGGCTGGCGTCGGCGGCGTCCGGGATGTGGCCGGTGGCGTAGGTGACGTGGGGCCCGTGGATCAGGACGGCGCCGTCCAGATCCTGGGCCACGAGTTCCGCCTGGAGCCGGGCCAGTCGGTCGCCCCGCATGCGCGCGAGATCGGGCGAAGGGAGCGTGAGGTCGGTCGTGGCCGTCACGACGGTCAGCATGCCCCAAAGGTGACGTGGGTGTCAGACGCGAGCCGGGCATGCGAAGCTCCCGTTCATGAGCGAAGCAGCCGACGACGTCGTCCGAGTCGAGCAACGCGGTCGGATGACGGTCGTGACCATCACCCGCGAGGACAAACGCAATGCCGTGAACGCCGACGTCGCCGCGGGAATCGATGCAGCCTTCAACGACTTCGAGGACGATCCGGATCAGTGGGTCGCGATCATCACCGGTGGTCCGAACCTGTTCTGCGCCGGGACCGACCTGAAGGACGGCCCCGGCCGCGGCACCGAGCGTGGCGGCGAGTACGGCATCATCCGTCGGCGGCGCACCAAGCCGCTCATCGCCGCAGTCGAGGGCCTGGCCTTCGGCGGTGGCTTCGAGATCTGCATGGCGAGCGACATGGTCGTCGCCGCCGACGACGCACGATTCGCCCTCCCCGAAGTGAAGCGGGGTGTGATCGCCAACAGCGGCGCCCTCTTCCGCACCGCCCGCCTCCTGCCGCCGAACGTCGCCAAGGAGTTGCTCCTCACCGGCGCAGAGATCTCGGCGGCGCGCGCCCACGAGCTCGGCTTCGTCAACCGGGTCGTTCCCAAGGGGACGGCACTCGATGCGGCTGTCGCGCTCGCGGAGACCGTCGCCGCCAACGCACCGGTGTCGGTCCAGCAGACATTGCAAGCGGTCGATTCGGTCCTGTCGGGGACCGACGACGAGGGCTGGTCGGCGACCGTTCGCGGCCAGGCCGAGGTGATGGCGTCCGACGACATCAAGGAAGGCATCGCCGCGTTCCTCGAGAAGCGCGAACCTCGCTGGACGGGCCGCTGAAGGGGAGGTCCGCGGTCAGCCCGGGGTGTACGGAGGGGCCTCGCCCCAGCCCCAGCGTGGGACCGGCGCATGCTCCACCGGGGCGGCGCCGGGCGCCGCGTTCTCGAGCGCGAGCCGGGTTCCCCACTCGAGGTAGGCGAGCAGAGCGGAGCGGAACTCCGGGTCCTCCGGCAGGCCCGCGTCGTCCGCGCCGAGACTCATCGTCGAGACGAAGGCAGCGCGCTGCTCCCTCGAGATCTCGAGGTCGCGATGGTGCGCGAGCATGTTCTCGTAGCCGCCCAGTTCGTCGGTGTAGCGCGTCGGGCCACCAAAGACCTCGGCCCACCAGGCGGTGACGAACTCGCGGTGCTCGTCGGTCACGCCGCCCGGGAACAGGTTGTCGAACAGCTCACTGCGCTCGACGCGGTCGTAGAACGCGTCGATCATCGCCCGGATGGCCGGGAGGCCACCGGCCCACTCGTACAGGGTGGGCGTCGAGGCGCGCTCCGTCACTTGGGGTTCGCCTTGAGCCCTTCGAGGATGAGCGCCATCTCGTCGCCGACGCCGCTGGGAACGGTGTAGCCCTCCTCGGCGCAGATCTCGTCGATACGGTCGGCGACCATGTCGATCGACAGATTGCGGTCGAAGATGCCGGGTGTGACGCCGACGAACGCGCGGGCGACGCGGCCACCGGCGCAGGCGAGCACTTCGCCGTTGAGCTCGCAGCTGTCGTGGCAGAGGTAGCCGACGACGGCCGTGATCAGCTCGGGCGGTGTGTCGTCGGCGAGCGTGCCGAGCAGGCCTTCCGTCATCCGGGTGTCCGCCGTCGGCGCGATCACGTTGGCGTGGATGCCCTTGCGGCCACCCTCCTGCATGATCGCCCGGGCGAATCCGACGAGACCCATCTTCGCGGAGCTGTAGTTGGTCTGACCGAAGTTGCCGTAGAGGCCGGCGGGCGACGACGTCATCACGATGCGGCCCGACCCTTGCTCGCGCATGTGTTGGAACGCCGGGAGGGTCACGTTGTAGGCGCCGGTGAGGTGGACGTCGATCACGGCCTGCCAGTTCTCCAGGTCCGAGTTGTGGAACGCCTTGTCGCGCAGGATGCCGGCGTTGTTCACGACGATGTCGAGCCGACCGAACTCGTCGAGCGCC
>BQJV01000032.1 GCA_021604885.1 Acidimicrobiales bacterium | reverse complement strand
GCGGCCTGCAGGGCGGCGTCTCGGATGGACGCCGGGTCGGTCGTGGTCACGGGGTCAGTCCCGGTCCCGGGTGAGGAACGAGAGCACGACCCGTTCCCAGTCGTCCTTGCGCTCGAGCATCGCCCAGTGGCCGCAGTCCGGGAAGACATGGAGCTCGGCGTTGCGGATCAGGCGCATCGGTGCGAGGAACCCGTCGAGCGGGGTGACCCGGTCGTCGCGTCCCCAGGTGACCAGCGTGGGTGCCTGGATGCGGCGGAGCAGGGCGAACGTCTCGGTGTTGTCGAGCATCATGTCGCGCAGGCCGCCGAGCATTTCGCGGCTGTAGATGCGTCGGATCCCGTCGAGTGCCTCCGGGGTGTTGGCCGTCTGCCACCGCTGCTCGACGAAGTCGTCGGTGAGCATCGCCGGGTCGTAGACCATGGTGCGCATCCATTCGACCAGGCGGCCCCGCGTCGGGTCCTCGACGAAGTCGACGAGGCGGCTGATGCCCTCCGAGGGCAGTGGGCTGAAGATCGGGACTCCGACGCCGCCCATGGTCACGAGCCGGACGACGCGGCTCGGATCGTTGGCGGCGACCCGGGCCGCGATGTTGCCACCCAGGGAGTTCCCGACGATCGGGGCGCGATCGATCCCGAGTGCATCGAGGAACGCCGCGACCGCGGTGGGGCCGTGCATCGGCGCCGGCGCCTCGGGTTCATACGACCGGCCGAAGCCCGGGAGGTCGAGAGCCAGGGTACGGAAGTGGCCCGCGAACGACGGGAGCGTGGCGCCGAAGTTGGCCCAGGCACTCACGCCGGGGCCGGAACCGTGGAGCAACAGGAGGGGCGGCCCGTCGCCGGCCTCGTGGTAGTGGAGTTCGCCGTCGGGCGTTTCGACGGAGCGGCTCGTGCCCGGTTCGGTCAGGTCGAGGACATCGTGATCCATGGTGTGCTCCTGCTACTCAGCGACATCGAAGGGGCCGGCGAGTTCGACGAAATCGTCGAGGTCGGCGTCCCACTCCAGGACGGACAGAGTGTCGCGTGCGTCGGCTTTGTCCGCGCCGAGGGATGCGAACTCGTACACCGGCAGCGGCGGCAGATCCACCGTGGCGAGCGCGGCCCGGAACGACTCGTTGGTCAGGTCGGTGCCCGCTTCCGTGGCCACCGCCTCGAAGAGGGTGACGTTGCGGCAGGCCCGCAGCGTCGAGGTCCAGAAGCTGAGGTCGCCGTCGCTTGCGTCGTCCGGAATGGCGTCCGCCCCGACCGCGGCCGTGGCGAGGTCGACGCAGGCGGCGAGCTCCGGGTCGTCGAGCGTGGCGATGGAGCCGCCACCGATCAGCCGGTCGCCCTCCCCGAAGGTCGCGTGGTCGAGGTTCGCGACCTCTTCGGTGTTGGGGACGATGACCGTGAAGTCACCGGCGCCGAAGATGGTGTCCGTGACCGTCGGGCTCGTGCCGACGACGATGATCGACTCGACGCCTTCGATTCGTGCCTGTTCGAGCATCAACTCCGTCTCGGTGACGGACGCGACCTGGTCGGAGCCCGCCAGGCCGGTCGTTCGGAGAGCGACGTCAGCACCGGCGTCGACGAGCGCGTCACGAATGGTGTCCGCCGTCTCGTCCTGGTCGGGCAGGACGGCATGGATCGAGACCGGACCGAGGTCGTCCAGCTCGCCGCTCGCCACCAGGGCCGTGACGAACGCGGAGCCGCGTCGGGACACGTCCATGTCCGGCGAGATCCAGGGTGCCGTGGCCTGCGCGAGGCGTTCGTCGGTGATCTGCCCGCCGACCAGGATCGTCTCCCCGGGGCCGGTGATGCAGCCGTTGCCTTCCTCCGCGCCCGGGCCGCCGAAGCCGCCGAGCACGGCGAAGACCGCTTCGTCCTCGATCAGACGCAGGCAGATCTCGTCGGCCATCGCCACGTTCGCCGGGAGGAACAGCTCGATCACGACCTCCACCAGTCGGCCGTTGATCCCGCCCCGGTCGTTGAGATCGGCGATCAGGGCTTCCAGAATTCGGCCGGTGTCCGGGCTGCCCACATCGATGCCGAGCTCCGTGCGGAGGCGTTCGAAGTCGACGTCGACGAACCCGATCTTGATCGTGTCCGCGGTGACACCCCGGAACGAGGCGGTGCGCTCCTCAACCGTGGACGTGGGCGACGTGGGCGACGAGGTCGTGCTCGTCGTGGACGTCGGCGAAGCCGCGTCGCTGTCGTCGTTCGAGGAGCAGGCGGCCACGACGAGGGCCATGGCCAGCAGCGCCGCCACCGCTCGGGTCAGTCGTTGCGGGGCGCGAGCTCGGCGGCGAAGGCGGATTCTCTCCAGGGCTGCATCGCGCATGTTCGTGGCTCCTCGGATGGACGAGGCCAAGCATGGGGGCCGCCTTCGCAGGTGTCACTGTCCCCTTCTCACCCAGTGGAACCGAGCCCAGCTTGCGCGCCGAGGTCCAGCATGATCGGCGTTTCGTCGCCGACGCGCCGCTTGAACTCTCGGGCGTAGCGGCTCGGTTGCTCCACCGCCCGCCGAGATGCCGCCTCGCCGATGAGTGAAACGTCGTCCTCGCGAAGGTAGACAACCGACGGCATGACGGCGCTCCGGTTGCCGAGCGTGACGATCTCGATGCGCCCGTTCTTGTTGACGGCCGCTGTGGTGAACGTCGTCCCTAGATCAATACCCAGCGCGCAACCCGACATGCCAACCGGCCGAGGCCATCGAACGATTTGCGGGCGGGGAGTACCGCCAGCACAACCCGCACGTCGGTGACGGCAAGCAGGCGTTCATCGAGTACTGGGACGTGCTGCAGGTCATCCCCGACCACTCAGAGAACGACAACGGCATGTTCTGAGCGGCCGGGCGAACGCGCTCGGCCTCTCTCATCGACCGGCGATGCACGCCGCGAGTTCGCGGGGCATCGACAGGAAGGGTGAGTGGCTCGCATCGAGATCGGTGACGGCCGTGGCGCGAGCCGACATGCGGCGTTGGTTCCAGGGATGGATCGTCCGGTCGTCGGTGCACACGATGTAGGTGCTGGGCTTCGTCTCGTAGGCGAGCGTTCTCGGCGCCTGGTCGAACGATGCCGTCGGCTGATGGTCGAGCTTGTCGACGGCCCACTGCCGGGTCGCGTCGTCGCAGTCGTTGTAGAGCACATCGGCGGCGCCGTCGGGGCCGAAGACGATCGCCGTGCCGTCGTCGGTCAGCGCGACAGGGGCACGAGGGGCGACGGTCTGGTCCGGGGGCAACTCCTGTTTCGGGCCCTCGTCGAGCAGGGACATGCCCGCGGCCGGCATGAAGGCGCACACGTAGACGAGCTCGGTCACGGCGTCGTGGGTGCCGGCGTCGGTGATGACCATGCCCCCGTAGCTGTGGCCGACCAGCAGCGTCGGCGCGCCGATGCCGTCGAGTGCGCCGCGCACCGCATCGGCATCACCGTGCAGATCCCCGAGCGGAGCCGTCGATTCTCCGTGCCCGGGGAGGTCGAGCGTGTGCGCGATCAACCCCAACGCGCCGAGGGGCTCGATCATCCGGTCCCAACACCAGGCACCGTGCCACGCGCCGTGGACCAGCAGGACGTGCTCAGCGGACATGGTCATCGACCGTATTCGGTGCTGAAGCGCGGTCCTAACGCGACAACGGTCGAACCCCTGACTCGCCGGCCTACTCGCCGAACAGGGCCTCTCGGCACGCCGGGCAGGCCGACCATGCCGGGATGGCCGTGGCGGGCTCGTCGGGGTCGCCGGCGAACAGTTCTTGGCATCGTCCGCACTTGCGGGGCCTGGGTTCGGATTCGTCGGTGAGGGTCGGTTCGTTGGCGGGCATGACGGCTCCTCGATCTCGGAGGTCGAGGCGTCGAGCCTGCACGGGGCGACAGCGCGTGGCCGTCCTGCCCAAACGGGGCGACTCTTCCTTGGTGGAGGCATCCTACCGGTGGTTCGGTGCGGGCATGCCGCGACGCTCTCGCGCCACGGCTCATAGGGTGACGGGCACAGACCACTTCTTGGTGGGGACTTCTCGTCGACATCTGGGCCACTCGTTCTGGCCAGACATTTCCCTTTCGCCTCCTCTGAGTCCAGCTCGAGGAGACGACATTGTCCGATTCACCCTGTTCCCGTCAACGCGACGCGCCCGCACGCCCCGATCGACCGATGGCGGTCGTCTACTGCGAGGGCAACTTCGGCGAGATCGACGGCAAGACCGCGAACGGCCTGGTGCGGAACAGCGAACGGTACGAGATCGTCGCGGTCGTCGACAGCCGCCTCGCCGGCCGGGACGCCGGCAAGGTCCTCGATGGCGTGGCCAACGGGATCCCGCTCTGCCGTGACCTCGACGACGCGATGACGCTGGCCGACCCGACCCCCGACCTGTTCATCGTCGGCGTGGCGCCCACGAGTGGACTGCTCTCGTCCATCGAACGCGGCGTGCTCCTCGATGCGATGAGCCGCGGCCTGAACCTCGTCAACGGGTTGCACGAGTTCTTGAACGACGATCCCGAGTTCGCCGCGGCGGCGGCGATCAACAATGTCGAGATCACCGACGTGCGTCGGCCTCGAGCCAAGGTCGACCTGCGCATGTTCACCGGTCGCATCCTGGAAGTGGAGTGTCCTCGGATCGCCGTGCTCGGGACCGACGGGGCCATCGGGAAGCGCACGACAGCGACCATCCTCACCCGTGCGTTGAACAATCACGGCGTGAAGGCGGTTCTCGTCGGCACGGGCCAGACGAGTCTGATCCAAGGTGCGCGACATGGGGCGGCGTTGGACGCCGTGCCGGCGCAGTTCGTCACCGGCGAGCTGGAGGCCGCGGTGATCGAGGCGTCCGAGATCGAGTGTCCTGACGTGATCATTGTCGAGGGCCAGGGTGCACTCAGTCACCCCACCTATCTGAGCTCTACTGCCATCTTGCGGGGTAGCCGCCCCGCTGCGGTGATCCTGCAGCATGCGCCGACTCGGATGGCGATCAGCGACTTCCCAGCGTTCCCCATGCCGACACCGGCCAGCGAGATAAACCTCATCGAGACGTTCGCCGACACCAAGGTGATCGGTCTGACGATCAACCACGAGAACATGACGGACAGCGAGGTGACGGCGGCGATCACGATGTACGAGCTCGAGCTCGGCATCCCGGCGACCGACGCGCTCACTCGCCCGACCGACCGGCTTCTCGACATGGTCTTCGCCGCGTTCCCCGAGCTGGAGGAGACCGCGCCGGTTGCCGCGACGTGACTGGGCTGCGGCTCGAGATCGACTTCGACAAGATCGGCCACAATGCCCGCCAGCTCGTCGAGCGCGCGGCGGTCCGCAACGTCTCCGTCACCGCCGTCACGAAGGCGATGCTCGGTTCCACCGAGCTTGCACGGGTGCTGTGTACAGCCGGTGCCGTCGCCCTGGGTGACTCCCGTATTGAGAACATCGAGCGGCTGCGGGCCGCCGGCGTCGGTAGACCGACGCTGCTGCTTCGCTCGCCGATGATGAGCCAGGTCGATCGCGTCGTCGCCTCCGGGTCGATGAGCGTCAACACCGAGCCCGCAGTGCTCTCGGCCCTGGCAACGGCTGCGCGCCGGGCCGGGCGAGTGCACGACGTGATGCTCATGGTCGAGCTCGGGGATCTGCGCGAAGGCGTGATGCCCGATCAGTTGCACGCAACCGTCCAGCATGTCGTGGGTCTGCCGGCGCTCCGGCTGCAGGGGATCGGTGCAAACCTGGCGTGTCGGAACGGGATCGAACCCAGCGTGGAGAACATGGGGGACTTGTCGGACATGGTCGACTCGGTCGAGGCAGCGTTCGGGATCGAGATCGAGATCGTGTCGGGCGGAAACTCCGCAAACGTCGACTGGGCGCTCGGCACCACGGCGATCGGTCGCATCAACAACCTGCGTCTGGGCGAGTCCATCCTCCTCGGTCGCGAACCCCTGCACCGACGCGCCCTTCCCGGCCTTCACACCGATGCCTTCAGGCTGGTCGCCGAGGTGATCGAGTCGAAACGGAAGCCGACGATGCCGTGGGGTCGTGCGGGTCAGAACTCGTTCGGCGAGATGCCGCGGAGCGAAGATCGAGGCGACATCTGGCAGACGATCCTCGCCGTCGGACGCCAGGACTGCGACAGCGATGACCTCACTGCACCTCCGGGTGTCGCGGTCCTCGCGGCGAGCAGCGACCACCTTGTGGTCGAGACCCGGGATCGGATGAGTCCGGGTGACGAGATCAGGTTCGAGCCGGGGTACTCCGCCCTGCTCAGATCCATGACGTCGCCGTTCGTGACGAAGGTCGGTCTCCCCGCCGAGGCGTAGGTGGTCGAGACGTCCATCTGTGAGAGAGTGGACCCTGGTCGGCGTTCAGTCCGGTCGGGGAGAGGCCGACATGGCCGGAAAAGACAAGGGCGGGCGGAGCACCAAGACGGCGGCCGCCAAGTCACCCAAAGAGAAACGCCAAGCCAAGAGGGACAAGAAGGCGGCGAAAGAGCGAACGGGCATGCAGCCCTAGCGCGGCGGTCGGTTGCGCCCGGAACGCCCTGCTCGCCGTTTCCACAGCCTGTGAATGACATTGTTGAAATTACAACGGTGGCGGAGGGAGGGGGATTCGAACCCCCGGGACCCGCGAGGGCCCGCTGGTTTTCAAGACCAGTGCAATCGTCCGCTCTGCCATCCCTCCAGCGGTCCACGTTAGTCACGGTGATGACGGCGTCCTCGCCGGGTCTCGTCGTTCCGGCTTTCCGTAGGCGCCGCGATCGGTGCTGCGGCGATGCTTGTGCTCATGCCGCACCCCGTCGCCACTAGCGTCGAAGTCATGTCTCCGGTCCGCCTCGTGCTCGCGGAGGACAACCTGCTGGTCAGGCAGGGCCTGGTCAGCCTCCTGCAGAGCAGCGACGACATCGACCTCGTCGCGGTTGCGGAGTCGCTGGACGAATTGCTCGTCGCGGTGGACGAGCACCGTCCCGACGTCGTGCTCACCGACATCCGCATGCCGCCGGACCACTCCGACGAGGGGGTGCGGGCGGCCGAACTCATCCGCGACCGTCATCCGGGGATGGGCGTGGTAGTCATCTCGCAGTTCGCGGAGCCCGAATACGTGTTGGCGGTGCTCGGTGAGGGCTCCCGCGGGAGGGGCTATGTCATCAAGGATCGCATCGACGATCGTGCGCATCTCGGCGCCGCGATCGCGTCCGTGGCGGGTGGTGGGTCGTTCATCGACGACGAGGTCATCGAGGTCCTGATCCAGGCTCGCTCCCGCACCATCGACTCGCCCCTGTCGAGCCTGTCCCCCCGCGAGCACGACGTGTTGGCCGAGATCGCGAGCGGGAAGAGTAATGACGCGATCGCCGACGCGCTCGGGGTGAGCCGCCACGCGGTCGAGAAGCATTCGAACGCGATCTTCGCCAAGCTCGGCCTGGCCGACGTGGACGGTATGAACCGCCGCGTCACCGCGGTCCTGCTCTTTCTCGCCGGTGGGGAGCGCACGGCATGGTGACACCCGATCTCGGCGATGCCCGGATCGGTCGACTGCGTCAGTTCATCGTGCTGGACGTCTTCGCCGCGCTCACGGCCGTCGTGATGATGACCGTCATCAATGTCGTCAGCGCTCGGAGCGGATGGCTCCTCGTCGCGACCGGAATGGTCGCGGTCACTGCGCTCCTGATGGCGCTCGGCCTGCGCGCCCTCAACCGAGGATCCGTCGTGGCTGCCATCACGTGGGTGGCCGTGGGCAACTGGTCGATCGCGATCGGCGCCTCGGCGGTCGCGACGTTCTCGTGGCCGATCCAGGAGCTCGCCGCCCTGCTGCCGGCCGTCGTGGCGGTGCCGTACGTGTCACGTCGCCAGTTCCGACTGATCCTCGTCGTCTCGGTCGCCGTGTCGGTGGCCGCCGCCTTCGTCGGTCTGCTGCAGGACGTGACCGGGCTCACCGACGATCTCGCCGACTGGATCCCGCCGGCGACGTTGATCGCCTTCACCCCGCTGATGTCGTTGCTCGTCGCCCAGGCCGGTGTGGGCGCGGCGGAGACGCTGCGCGACGCGCTGGACCGATCGCTCGAGGCGAACGCCCGGCTGAGTGAGAACGAGGCGACCCTGGCCGCGCAGGCTCGCCTGTTGCGTGACTCCCGATCCCGGATCGTGGCCGCGGGCGACAGCGAGCGGCGTCGGATCGAGCGCGATCTCCACGACGGTGCTCAACAGCGTCTCGTCGGCCTCAGCCTCCAGATCTCCCGAGCGCGCGAACAGTGCGTGGTCGATCCGGCCGCCGCGCAGGCGACGCTCGACGACATTCGGCGCGAAGTGCGCGCCGCCCAGCAGGAGATGCGAGATCTCGTTCGGGGGGTCTATCCGCCGGTGCTGACCCAGCACGGTCTGGCTCCGGCGATACGGGCGATCATCGACCAGGTCGACAACACCCATCGGTCGGACGTGCGCGACGTCGGTCGGCTCGGCCCCGAGGTCGAGGCCGCGATCTACTTCGCGTGTCTCGAGGCGTTGCAGAACGTGATGAAGCACGCCGGCGCGGAGGCCGTCGTGTCGGTGAACCTGCGCCGCGCCGACCAGGTCGTGTCCCTGGTGGTCGCCGACGACGGTCGTGGATTCGACGCTGACGGCATCCCCGCCGGCAACGGGCTCGTGAACATGGCCGACCGGGTGGGGGCCGCCGGCGGGACGCTCACGATCGAGTCGTCCGACGGCGGCACGAGCGTCACAGCGGTCGTAGCCGTCGACTGAGAGCGTTCCGCTGCCAGAGCAGCAGACCGGCGAGCGCAGCGGTCAGCAGGCCGATCACGAGGGGCACGCAGAATCCGCACCCGCCGCCCGAACTCGCCGCGACCGGTGTCGTCTGGCCCTCGATCGGGCTGAGCGGGTCGATCGGGCCCCGCAGCAGCGCCGCGACTGCGTCCTCGAGCGCCGGGTCGATCGGCGCGGCCTCGACGATCGTGATCGGCACCGAGCCGGTCACCACATTGCCGGCCCGGTCGGTGACGTCGACCGTGATCGTGTGGTCGCCGGGTTCGAGCCCGCGGGCGACATCGGTGTGCCCGGTGCCGATCGGGCCCGCCTCGTCGCTGCTCCACGCGTAGTCGACGGCGTCGAGATCGTGCGGCGCGTCGGCGTCGATGCCCTGGGCCTGCAGAGTGATCGCGTCGCGAGTGGTGAAGAGCTGTCCGGCCATCGGTGCGATGAGGGTCAGCAGCGGGGGTTGGTCCGCAACCTGGACACCGCTGCGGCTCGCCGTCGTCGTCGAGAATCCGTCGGTGACCCGGACCATCACCTCCCCGTCGTCGGACGTCGGCAGATCGCCGAGGTCGTCGAAGCGGAACGACGTGCGTGAGCTTCCCGCCGCGAGGGCGACCCATGGACTGTTCGCGTCGGGGCGGTACTGCACCGATGTCCAGTGCCGGTCGCCGTCGGGGTCGTCGATCGAGACGTCCACCAGCAGGGCACCGTCGCTCACCGTGGCCCGGGCGAGCTCGACCGTCGGCGCCGCACTCGGCGTCAGCTCGGCGAGCACCTCGCCGGGGCGGACCAGAAGAACGCGCGCGGTGTCGTCGAACGTGGGGAAGCGGACGGCGAACGATGTCGGCGCATCCTCGGTCGCACCATGCGCCGCCGGGTTGTCGACATCGATCGTGGTCGCCCACTGGACCTGGTCCTCGTCGCCGACCAGCGCCAGGACGTAGGGGCCGCCGCTGGCGGGATCGCCGTGCATTCGACCGTCGAGTTCGCCGCGGGTGGTGAGCTCCACCGCGCGAGCGAGCGAGAAGTCGCCGTCGATCCAGTTGATCGTCCCGACGATGAGCTGCTGTTGGCCGGGCGGCGGCGCGGCGGTCGGGTCGCCGCTCGGGCCGAGCTGGAGGTCGCAGAAATCGGCGTCCTCGCCCGGCAGGCCGAGCGCGCAGTCGAACGCCGGCACGCCACCCGAGCCGCCGCTCGGAACCGTGCCGCTGCCGCCCTGCGAAGGATCGGTCGGCGCGACGAGCCCGTTGTCGCACGCCACGCTGAGGAACACGAGGAGGGCACACCCGTGGTACGGATCGGTCCATCCCGGGTTCATGTACGACATCCACGGATAGGCCGCATTCGTCGCGTTCGGGTCGTTGGACAGGATCGCCGGCGCCTCGTTGCCCGAGGCCCAGGGCACCGGGTCGAGCCCGTAGTACCCGGCCCAGTCCGTGGGAGCCAACGAGCAGCTGGGCCACGAGTAGCTGGCCGGGAAGGTGGCGTCGAACGCGCCGCCGTGCGCCTCCTGCGGCAGCGGATCGTCCGGGTCGTACTTGCATGGGGCGTGCCGGAGCCCGGCCCAGTGCCCGCCCTCGTGGGCGACGGTCTCTCCGGACCTGTTCCGCCAGCTCATCGACCCGCCGTCGAACCCGCTGCCCATCTTCGACCAGGTCGTGCCGCTCGATGCGAGTCCGGCGAAGTGGGACGGGACGTCCTGGTGCACCATGCCGGCGTACTGGTGCGACCCGTCCAGCCCGGACTCGGCGAACATCTCCGCCAGCACCATGTTTGGTTCGGACTGGCCCGGCGAATCGGTGAGGTCCCAATCGGAGTCGGCGTCGCCGACGACCGTCGGATGGGGCACACCGATGAGTTGGCCGATCGGCCAGGTGCGGTACGCCGTCATGTGTTCGTCGAGATAGCCCATCCCGGTCGTGTGGATCAGCGGCGCGCCGTCGTCGGTTTCCATGTAGAGGGGCCAGTAATGGATCGTGGCGGCGTCGGCCTCGTCGAGGAAGACGTCGACGCTGCCGGCGTTGTTGTCGGGGTCCGCTTCGTTGCTCGCGTCGACATCACCGAGGGCGAACACCATTGCCCGCACCTCGAGGATGCTCCCTCCGAGAATCCAGTCCGACGGGATGCGCATGTACGGCGTGCCGTCGTGCGTGCCTCGTGCGTCCCCTGACATCTCGCCGGGGATCGTCACGGGAGCGTTCTCCGCCCAGCGGACGCCCATCTCCACGCCATCGACGATCACGAGGATCGCCGCGTCGACCGCGGGTTGACTGCCGCCGGGGGCGTCCGTGACGGCGTGGACGCGTACCCAAGTCTCGCGATTGTGCAGTAGCGGGAAGTCGTTCTCGAGGTTCTGCAGACCCTGGGTTATCTCGATCGCCACGAGGCGAATGTCCGAGATGGCGGTGTCGTTCGCTTCCGGCAGGATGGTCGTCGTCGTGGTCACGCCGAGTCCGGTCGGACTGCTCGAAGGTGGGGGAACCGGGTCGCCGCCGAGCGTGGTGGACGTGAAGATGGCGTCGGGGACCGAAGTCGTTGTCGTCGTGGTGGTGATGATGCCGATCGACGACGTCGGGACGGTGCTCGTCGTTGTGGTCGTGGTGCTTGATGTCGAGGTCGATGAGGTGGTTGTCGTTGACGTGGTTGTCGTTGACGTGGTTGTGGTCGTCGTTGTCGGTGGCGCGACAACGGTGAGCTTGGCGGCGGCTTGTTGGTCACAGGTCGACCGACTTCGGTTGAGACACGCGATGACGTTGTGACCCCCGGGTTCGAGCGAGCGAGGGATAGTGAACCGTTCGCTGAAGCCGTCCTCACCGTCCGGGCTGATGTTCTCCGACGCGACCGGCGACGTACCGACTTCGTCGATGTGGATCTCCACGGTTCCGGGTTGGAACCCGTCGACGATCGCCGTGATGGCGTCCCCGGCCTCACCAGACGATGGTTCGAGCTTCAGCGTCGGCGTGGCCTGGGCTCCGGCGACAGCGGTCAGGCGTACGAGAGCGACAACGGTCAGAAGGAGCAGGCTGCGACGCATGTCTACACGGTGACGGCGTGCCGTTGCCGGGGCGATACCGCTGTCGTGAGAACCGAGGTAGGGATTGCCCTACCCGGGTCGCGCCGGCGCGCGGGTTGGGGTCCGTCGTCAGTTCTCCTTGACAACTCGGAGCAGGCGTCAAGCAAAACTGACGACACCCCACCGCCCGGCGGGCTGCCACACCCTCTCCCTGTCACACCCTCTCCCTGTCACACCCTCGAGACAGGCTGGGGCGCATGGTGAACGGATGGGTCAACGGGCGGCTGAACGAGTGGCGAATCGAGCGGGCGGGCGATCCGGGCGACTTCCTGGAGGCGGCCCGAAAGGTGGTGGAGTGCGCCCAGTCGGATGATCGATTGTTCGCCGTGGCCGTGCTCAAGGACCGGCTGCCGGACATCGAGCGCGACGCGGTGGAACAGGCGATCGCGGCGGGAGCGACTTGGGCCCGGATCGCCGAGTCGTTGGGGTGTGACCAGACAGGCGATCTTCAGCAAGTACGGCCCGCAGGCCGAGCCGACGAAGCGGCCTTGACTGCGAGCGACAGTCGAGGCGCGTGCCACGGAGGCCACGATCAAGTCCGAGCAGGAGCGCTACGCCCAGGCCTATTTCGAGCGGGTCCGTGAGCGCGAACAACGCGCGAGCGAGGACCGCCCGGGGGAGTAGCCCGCTCAGTCGGCGGTGGCGACCTCGATGCGGTCCTGATGCCACTCGCGGGCGGACTCGAGCGCGGCGTCGGCTCGATCGATGAGGGCTCCGACGTCGAAGGCGTGGGCCGGATAGCAGGCGACACCGGCCCACAGGGTGAGATCCGGGTTGTCCTCGGCCAGGCGACGGCGGACCCGCTCCATCGTCCAGATCGCGCCGTTCTCGGGGGTGTCCTCGAGGACGACGCCGAAGCGGCCGTCGCGAAGACGGGTTGCGGTGTCGGACTCGCGCAGGGTCTCGCGCAGCGCGTTGGCGATCATGCGGGCGTCGGCGGGCGGACGAGCGTCGCCTTCACGTCCCTCGACGATGTCGAGCAGGGCGACGGCGACGGGACGGAGATGGCGGCGGGCTGCCGCGATGCGGCTGTCCAGCGCGACGAGAAAGTAATCGTGGTTGAAGAGGCCGGTGACGGCATCGGTGAGACCCTCGGAGGAGGTGCCGTCGTCCGTGAGGATCAGGGGTGTGGAGGAGACATCGCCGGCGCGGCGCTCGGCATCGGAGAGCTGGCCACTGAGGCTCTTCACGGCTTCCTCGGCGACCATGCGGCTCTGGACCTGAGCGGCGACGGCGTTCTCGAGCTGGCGGATCTGCTCGTTCATGGAGGCGACCCGACGTTCGAGCTCGGCGGCAGCCTTGGCGTCGCGGCGGGCGGCGGCGGCAGCCACAGCGGCTCCGACGGCGGCGATCGCGGCGACCTTTCGGCGGCCGCTCATCGCCGCGAAAATTCCCGCGCCGGCTCCGGCCAGACCGATCCCTGTCGTGATGTCCATGCGCAGATCACTCATCCGACCTCCATCGGTTGCGAGACAAGGGAAATCAAGCCCCAGGGATCGTATGTTCTCCGCCCGAGAACACGGTGGCAGCGGGTTGCGCGAGCAGATGCGGCAAACCGGCAAGATAGCGGGTCCGCGGCCATTCCTCGGCCCCCAACGAGGCGAGATGCGGCGTGCGCCACTGCACATCGACCAGCCGATCGGCGCCGTCGTCGAGCGCACCCACGAGGGCGACGAGCGCCGCCTTGGACGCGTCGCGCACCCGGTGGAACATCGACTCACCGGCGAACAGTCCACCGAGCGCCACGCCGTAGAGCCCGCCCACGAGCCGGCCGTCCTGCCAGGTCTCGACACTGTGGACCCACCCGAGGTCGTGGAGGGTGAGATAGGCGTCGCGGATCGAGGCGTCGATCCAGCCGTGGGGCCGGGCGGGGTCGGCGCAGGCATCGAGGACGGCGGCGAAGTCGTGGTCGACCCGGATCTCGAACTCGCGCAGCGAGCGGCGCAGCGAGCGACTCACCCTGAGCCGATCGAGCAGCAGGACGCCACGCGGGTCGGGTGACCACCAGCCCATCAGATGGTCGGCCTCGACCGGCATGGGGAACATCCCGGCGCGGTACGCGGCCAGGATCGTTCCCGGTTCGTTGTCGGCTCCGACACCGATCAGGCCCGTCTCGTCGACCTCGTCGACATCGGGGAACTGCCACGGCGTCGGCGGTGGTTCGACCGGCACCCCCGCAGCGTAGGGCTCCCGGTAGGTTGCGGATATGGCGAACCCGCCCCTCGTGGCCTGGATGAACCCGCTGCCCATGGAGCTCGCACCCGCCCTGGCAGCGCGACGGCGCTCGCTCGCGGCGCGGGCTCACGGACGAGTCCTCGACCTGGGCGGGTGGAACGACCATCTCGACGCGTACCGGCTCGGGGCTGAGGTGG
>BQJV01000031.1 GCA_021604885.1 Acidimicrobiales bacterium | reverse complement strand
GGGTGCCGCCGCCGGCGCTGCAGCGGGCGTTGCGGGCGCAGCCGTGGCCGGGGCGGATGCCGCCGGCGCCGCGGAGCCGCCCGCCACGGATCCGAGCAACGTCGATCCCACCACGGTGCAGCCCGCCACTCCGGGCGCCGCACTCCCTGCCGTCATCCCCGGCGCGCAGCCCGCCGCGGCCGCCGAACCGGGCCCGGTGCTCGACCCCAACGCCCTCGCCGCCCACTACGCGGCCGGTGGCTACTACGACGAGGAGCCCCCGCGTGACGATTGGAAGCGCACCGCTGCGCTGCTGATCGGTCTCGGCGTGCTGATCTTCTTCCTCGGCTTCCTCACGATCGCCTTCGTCCGCGAGCTCGGCCTGTTCGACGGCGACGACGGGGAAGGCGATCCGGGCGTGGTCGAGGACATCGAGGTTCCGAACGTCGAGGACGAGCAGATCGACGAGGCGGAGCGCATCCTCCGTGACCTTGGCCTCGTGCCCGTGCAGACCGCGCAGACCAACGCCACGGTCCCCGTCGGCACCGTCTTCGACCAGCAACCGGTCGCCGGGCAGATCGTGCCGCCGGGCACCGAGGTGGAGCTCTTCGTCAGCACCGGGGCCGAGATCGTCGTGCCGTCCGTGATCACGATGACGCGCGACGAAGCCGTCGCCGCGCTCGCTGCGGAGGGATACACCGCCGAGATCGAGGACCTGCCGAACGTGCAGGACGTGGGAACCGTTTTCCGCCAGATCCCCGTCCCGGGTACGGCTCATCCGCTCGAGGAACCGGTCATCCTCCATGTGTCCACCGGCCCCGAACGGGTCGTCATGCCGGACCTCGAGGGAAAGTCACTCACGGCAGCGTTCCGCGAGCTGAGCGACGCGGGGCTCGAGATCGAGGGCGATGCGATCCAGGAGCCGTCCGAGGAGATCGACGAGACCTTCGTGACGCGGACGGATCCGCCGGCCGACAGCCTGGTGGACGTGGGCAGTCGCGTCGTCATCTACGTCTCCGAAGGCGTGCCCACGGTGCCGGTGCCGACCGTGATCGGCCTGTTCGCCGACACGGCCCTCGCCACGATTCGCAATGTGGGTCTGGAACCGGTCACCGAGTTCCGGATCGTGCCGTTCGGTGATCCGCAGGTCGGTCTGGTGATCGATCAGACGCCGCCGAACTTCGAAGAGGTGCCGATCGGTTCCGAGGTCGTGATCGTGGTCGGCGAGGCCGGCCCGGAGCCGACCACTACGACGACCACCACCACGACGACCACGTCGGAGCCGCCGCCGACGTCGACCGATCCGCCCTAGGCGCAGCGGGCGAGGAAGTTCTTCAGCAGATCGTGGCCCGCGTTGGTGAGCACCGACTCGGGGTGGAACTGCACACCCTCGACATCGAGCTCCCGATGGCGCACGCCCATCACCACGCCGTCGTCGGTCTCGGCGGTGATCTCCAAGACGGCGGGCATCGTCTCGCGGTCCACCACGAGTGAGTGGTAGCGGGTCGCCTCGAGCGGGTTCGGGAGCCCGCTGAAGACGCCGACGTCCTGATGGCGGACGAACGACGTCTTGCCGTGCATCACCGCCGGCGCCCGGATCACGTCGCCGCCGAACGCCTGGCCCATGCACTGCATCCCCAGGCACACGCCGAAGATCGGCGTCGTGCCGGCGAGCTCCTCGAGCACTGCCATCGACACGCCCGAGTCGTCCGGCGTGCCCGGCCCGGGCGAGATCAGGATCCCGTCGGCGTCGAGCGCCCGGATGCCGTCGATGTCGATCTCGTCGTGGCGGTACACCACCGGCGTCGCCCCCAGCTCGCCGAGGTACTGCACGAGGATGTAGACGAACGAGTCGTAGTTGTCGATGACGAGAATCGTCGGCGAATCAGGCATGTCCGCGACGACGCTACCCCCGTTCTGGGTGAGCATTCGCTCGGAATCCGCGCCCCCGTTCACCCAGAACGGGGGTTTTGGATGACTGTGCTGGCGATCTCGGCCTGGTGGGCGAGCTCGGCCTCGGCGACGTTGGACTCGCCGTTCTCGATGGCTTCGAGGACGTGCATGGCGATGTCGGCCACGCGGACCTCGTCGTCCTCCTTGCCGGCGGCCTTCACGCCGTCGTCCATCATCACGTAGCAGAACGGGCAGGCCGTGGCGACGCGATCGGCGCCGGTGTCGACCAGCTCCTGGGCTCGGACGTCGTTGACCTTCTGGCCGATGTCCTCCTCCATCCACATGCGAGCACCGCCGGCGCCACAGCACATGCCCTTCGTGCCGTTGCGCTCGGCCTCGACGATCTCGATGCCGCCGAGCTTGCCGAGCACCTTGCGGGGCGCCATGTAGACGTCGTTATGGCGACCGAGGTAGCAGCTGTCGTGGTACACGACGCGCTCCTCGAGCTCGGCGCCTTCGAGGTCGAGACGACCCTGGTCCACCAGCCACTCGAGGAACTGCGAGTGGTGCACGACCTCGTAGTGGCCGCCGAGCTGCGGGTACTCGTTGGCGAGCGTGTTGAAGCAGTGGGGGCACTGGGTGACGATCTTCTTGACGCCCATGTTGTTGAGCGTCTCGATGTTCTGCGACGCCAGCATCTGGAACAGGTACTCGTTGCCGGAGCGGCGGGCGGAGTCACCGGTGCAGTTCTCGGCCGGGCCGAGGATGGCGAAGTCGACGTCGGCGCGCTGCATCAGCTTGGCCATCGCCTGGGTGACCTTCTTGTTCTTGTCGTCGAACGACCCGGCGCAGCCGACCCAGTAGAGGTACTCGGCCTCGAGCGGATCGGTGCCGTCGATGACGTTGATGCCCTCGACCCCGGCGGTCCAATCGGCCCGCTCGCTCTGGGACATGCCCCACGGGTTCGACGAGTTCTCCATCGAGCGGAACGCCTGGCCGAGCTCGGTCGGGAAGTCCGACTCCATGAGCGTCAGGTAGCGACGCATGTCGAGGATCTTGTCGAGGATCTCGATGTTGACCGGGCAGATCTCGTCACACGCCTTGCACGAGGTGCAGGCCCACAGCTCGTCCTGCGTGACGCGGTCGAACATCCAGTTGGCGGGCACGGTGATGTCGTCGTCGACGCCGAGCGGCGGCGATACGGCCGGATCGCCGGTGCGGGCCATGACCTCGCCGGTCTTCAGGACGATCTCGCGCGGGTCGAGCGGCTTGCCGGTGGCGTGGGCAGGGCAGACCGACGTGCAACGGCCGCACATGGTGCAGGCGTCGGTGTCGAGCAGCTGCTTCCAGGTGAAGTCCTCGATGACCGAGGCGCCGAAGGTCTCCAGCTCGGTGTCTCCCTCGACGAGGTTCGGCATCGGCTTCATCGCTCCCTTCGGACGGTCCTTGTCCTTCAGATACATGTTCAGCGGCGAGGTGAACATGTGGCGCAGCATCGTCGTCGGCAGGATCACGAGGAACGCCATGAAGCTCACGACGTGGGCGATCCACCAGGCCTGGTGCCAGCCGGCGACGTTGTCCCACCCGTCGACCAGATCGGCGAGCGGGTAACCGATGAACGACCACTTCTCGAACTCGGGGAGCTCGCCGATGGCCTGGCCCTGCTCGGCGATGCGGAACACCTCGGCGCCGAAGCCGGTGACCGCGATGGCGAAGAACACGCCGAGGATCACCATGTGCTCGGGCTTGCTCTTGATGCGGATGCGGTACGGGCGCCAGTTCCACGGGCCGTAGCGGCGGACGATCGCCCACACGATGCCGACGAGGAAGATGAGACCGGCGGCATCGCCGACGGCCGCGTAGCCCCGGTAGACGTCGCCGTGGAGGAACTTCGCGCTCTCCGGCAGCTGGTGGTTCACCTCGAGGACGGTGGTGACCGCCAGCAGGATCAGGAACCCGAAGTAGATCATCGAGTGCATGATCCCGGCGCCCGGCTCACGCAGCAGCGTCTTCATGTAGACGCCGGCGCGGAAGTCGCCGGCGCGGCGCTTGACGTTCTTCAGCGTGGTGCGGCGATTGTCGGGGCGACCCCGCTGCCAGTTCTTCACGCGGTTCGCGAACATCACGGCCCCGTACACGAGGAGCAGCGGCACGACCGTGTAGAAGGCCACCTTGAAGGCGGTCGGGACGTTGCCGAACACCTCGCGTTGGACCTCGCTGTCGTCGTGCCAGTCGACGATGACCGACGAGAAGACGCCCGATGCGACGGTGAAGAGAGCGATCCCGACGCCGAGCGCGATGACGAGCTGATGGGGCTTGATGCGCGATTTCATGGCGCCGCAAAGATACCTCTCCCCCGGAAGCGGCGGCGTATCCGGACAGCGGGACGCGTCGGTGAGGTTCACATCAGCGAAACATTCGTGAAATCGGGGGCTGCGAGCGTGGTCGCCATGGACATCACGCTGATTCGATGGCCGACCGAAGCGTCGCGGCTTCCCGACCTCCGTGACTCGCAGATCCCGCGACTGCTGCTCGTCGACGGTGACGTCGATCCGCCGCTCGTGGTCGATGAACTCGAGGACTGGATACGGGTCCCGGCACCGGAGCAGGACCTACGGGCGCGGGTCGAGGGTCTGAGCCGTCGTGCCGCCACCGCCGGCCGGTGCGTGCCGGAGATCGACGAGCACGGCGTGGTGCGATTCCGCAACGAGCACACCGCCGTCCCGCCGGTCGAGGCCCGCCTCGCCACGGCGCTGATCGACAACTTCGGTGCCGTCGTCAGCCGCGGCGAACTCACCGAGGCCGGCTGGCCCGGCGGGCACGCGAACCGCAACGCCCTGGACGTCCACGTGCTGCGTCTCCGACGCCGCCTCGACGAGGCCGGACTCTCGATCCGCACGGTGCGCTCGCGCGGGTACCTGCTCGAACCCGCCACGGGCTGACCGTCGTCAGATTCGGGTCAGGTACCTGAATCGACTTCGACACGCGACGGTTCGCAACGGGTAACACCCGGCGAACAAGCCGGAAATCCGGTGTCCGTATCTTCCCCTTCGACCGCCGTCAGGAAGGGAAAAGACCGATGCGGATGGAGTACAGAAAACGAGCGCTTGTGGGGGGAACCCTCGCACTCGCGACAGTCATGTGGGCCGGACCAGCCGGAGCACAGGACGAATTGACACTCGAGGGCGTGGCCGAATCGGCCGGGGCGACCCAGGCCATCATGGACAACCTCTGGTTGGTCGTGGCCGGCGCGCTGGTGTTCCTCATGCAGGCCGGCTTCGCGTTCGTCGAAGCCGGACTCACCCGAGCCAAGAACATCGCCAACATCATGGCGAAGAACCTCGCCGACATGGCGATCGGCGCGATCGCCTTCTTCATCATCGGCTGGACGATCGCCTACGGGTCGAGCGACAGCAACTGGTGGGGTGGTCTGAACGACCTGTTCTTCAAGGACTCGAGTGATCCGAGCGTGCTGTTCGATCTGTCCGCGGGCGTGACCCCGGCGACGAACTTCTTCTTCCAGGTCGTGTTCGCGGCGACCGCCGTCACTATCGCCTCGGGCGCAATGGCGGAGCGCACGAAGTTCTCCGCCTACCTGCTGTTCTCCGCGTGTATGACGGCGATCATCTACCCGATCGTCGTGGCATGGACGTGGGGCGGCGGCATCATCGCCCAGATCAACATCGGTGATCACGTGTACTCGGACTTCGCCGGTTCCTCGATCGTCCACCTCACCGGTGGCGTCGCAGCGCTGGTCGGTGCCTGGAAGCTCGGACCCCGCCTCGGCAAGTACGGACCCGACGGCAAGCCCCGTGCCCTTCCCGGCCACAACATCGGCTTCGCCGTGATCGGCGTGTTCATCCTCTGGTTCGGTTGGTTCGGCTTCAACGCCGGTTCGGAGCTCGTGGCCGACGGCCTGCTCTCGTTCCTCGCCATGAACACGCTGCTGGCTGCGGCTGCCGGCGTGATCGGTGCGGCCCTCATCGTCTACCTGAAGACGGGCATCGCCGACGTCGCCATGGCCGGCAACGGTGCGCTCGCCGGTCTCGTGTCCATCACGGCTCCGGTCGGCACCGTCGAACCGTGGGCTGCGCTCGTCATCGGCTTCATCGGCGGCATGATCGTCGTGTTCGCCGTGCTCGGGTTCGACAGGATCCGCATCGACGACCCGGTCGGCGCCATCGCCGTCCACGGCGTGTGCGGCATCTGGGGCACGCTCTCGATCGGCCTCTTCGCCAAGTACGACGACGCCTTCCTCAGCGGTGGCGGCATCGCCGAGGACTACGGCCTCTTCTACGGCGGCGGCTTCGAGCAGCTCGCCGTGCAGGCGCTGATGGTCCTCATCGTGGTCGCCTGGGTCGGCATCGCCTCGCTCATCGTCTTCACCGTGATCGACAAGACGGTCGGCCTGCGGGTGGATGAAGAGGAAGAGGCCGCCGGCCTCGACGTCGCCGAGCACGGCTCCGCCGGCTACGGCCTCGAAACGGTCGGCCTCAGCTAAGCCCGACCCCGCAACCCCCAAACCCCCCAACCCAAACCCCCCCATGCGTTCTGGTGGGATCTGATCGGGCTTCGCCCGATCAGATCCCACCGGTTCGGGGTTTTCGGGGGGTGTGTCACACGTCGGGATCATGCTGGGTGGCATGTCCAGGTATGACCCGATCATTTCTGGCCTCGCGAGTCGGCAACATGGACTCGCCACCCGAACCCAACTGCGAGAGGCCGGCGTCAGCGATGACGCCATCTGGCGGCGGACGGAAAATGGACGGCTCGAGGTCGTCATGGGCGACGTGATCCGCGTCGCCGGCGCGCCGGTCACGAGATCGTCCATCGTCATGGCCGCCGTGCTCGATGCGAACGTCGGGGCTGCGGGCTCGCACGAGACCTCGGGCGCCGTGTGGCGGCTGCCCGGGTGCGCGCTCGAGCCGGTCGAAGTGGTCGGCCGGCGCGGGCATGCGCGGCGAACTGCTTCCGATGCGGTGATCGTCCACGAGCCGAAGCTGCTACTTCCTCATCACGTGGTCGAGGTGGACAACGTGCCTGTGACCACCCCGACCCGCACACTGTTCGACCTGGCCGGTGCGCGCACTGTCCACCCGAAGCGCCTCGAACGGATGCTCGACACGGCGTGGTCCAGAAACCTCGTGTCCCATGCCTCTCTCACCCGCATGCTCGACGAGCTCGCTCAGCGCGGTCGTCCTGGCATCAGGCTGATGCGGGAGCTGCTCGCCGACCGTCCGGCTGATCACCGCCCGCCGGAGTCGTCGACCGAGGCGCGGTTCCAGGAGCTCGCCCGCCGCAGTGGGCTGTATTCGTTCGTCCGCCAGTGCGACATGGGCGACGACGCGGCGTGGATCGGCCGGGTCGACTTCATCGATCTGAACCGTCGGTTGGTCGTCGAAGTGGTCGACGCACTGTTCCACGGTTCCCTCACGGACCAGCGCCATGACCAGGAACGGTGGCAGCGCCTGACGCAGTCGGGGCTCCGGGTCGAGGCGGTCGACGGCTTCGACCTGTTCCACCGTCCCGAGAGCGTCATGGCTCGACTCCGCCGCCTCGCCCACCGAACTGGTGGGAGTCCATCGGGCGAGGCCCGATCAGTTCCCACCAGAACGACGTGGTTGTGAACTGGTGGGAGTCCATCGGGCGAGGCCCGATCAGTTCCCACCAGAACGATGTGGTCGGGAGAGGTGGAAGGGGAAGCGCTCGGATCAGTGGCTGCCGGCTTGGGCGGCGACCTCGGCGGCGCCGGCGGCGGCGGCTTCGGGGTCCATGGCGCGTTCGAGGGGGTGTTTGGCTTCGACGGGGCGCATGTCGGCGTCGAGGACGTAGTGCAGGGGCATGCCGGTGGGGATGTTGAGTTCGGCGATCTCGTCGTCGGGGATCGAGTCGAGATGTTTGACGAGAGCGCGCAGCGAGTTGCCGTGGGCGGCGACGAGCACGGTCCGCCCGGCGCGCAGATCGGGGACGATCGCGTCGTACCAGTAGGGCAGCATCCGCTCCACGACGTCCTTCAGACACTCGGTCTTCGGGATCAGCTCCGGCGGGAGGTCGGCGTAGGCGGCGGAGGTGTTCGGGTTGTACTCGTTGTCGTCGCTGATCGGCGGCGGCGGCGTGTCGTAGCTGCGCCGCCAGATGTGGAGTTGCTCGTCGCCGTGCTTCTCGCGGGTCGCGGCCTTGTCGAGCCCGGTCAGATCGCCGTAGTGCCGCTCGTTGAGACGCCAGTGACGACGCACCGGGATCCAGCGACGATCGCAGCCGGCCAGCATCAGCTCGGCGGTCTCGATGGCCCGCTGCTGCAGCGAGGTGTGGACGACGTCCGGGAGGAGCCCCGCCTCGACGAGCATCGGCCCGGCGGCACGGGCCTCGGCGCGCCCCTTCTCGATGAGCGGGCAGTCGTACCAGCCGGTGAAAAGGTTCAACTCGTTCCACTCCGAGCGGCCGTGGCGAACGAGGATCAGGTCGTACATGGTCGCAAAGCGTACCCGTCGGGCGGTTCCGGCTAGAAAGGCGGGGTGACGACCCTGCTCCGGCGCATGCTGCCCCCGTTCCTCGCCCTCGCGCTCGTGGCCGCGGCGTGCGGTTCCGGCGAGGGCGAGACGTCCTCGACGACCACCACCACGACGACCACGGCCTCGACGTCCACGCCGTCGACCACGTCCACCACGACGAGCTCGACGACAACCACCACGACAACCACGACGACCACGACCACGACGACGGTCCCACCGGCCCCGACCGAGGACGCCCTCGCGTTGGCGACCATCTTCGAGCTGACCGAGGGCCTCCTGGGCGAGCTCGGGACGGCGACGACCGTCGCCGAGATCGAAACGGGGTTCCGCAGCCTGTCGGACCGGTTCGCGGCGGTCCCCGACACCGAGACCACCGACGCGATACGCGACGGCTACGTCATCGCGATGAACGCGTGGGCTGACCTGTACGTCGAGTACCGGTCGACCCTCGAATCCGCGAACCCGGACCTGGATGAGATCGAAGCCTTCGCGGGCGAGAATCTCGCCATCACCGAGACGGTGTCGCTCGTGGACACCCAGCTCTTCGAGGCACTCGACGCCGTGCTGCGGGCGAGAGGCACCGAAGGCGCCGCCTATCTCGCGGACCTGCTCGGCCCGATCGCGGAGTACTCCACCCTGTTCCTGACGCTGGTCGACATGGGGGACCTCCGTCCGTCCGAGGAGATCGCGGCATGGAGCGGTCTCGTCGACGAGACGACCCGCATCCGGCTGGCCATCGAGGATCTGTCGCCCACACTGCGACTGATCGAACTGCACACGCGCCAGGTCGGCCTGCTGGCCGACACAGAGGAGCTGTTCCAGGAGTTCCTCGAGCTCATCCTCTCCGGCGACGAGCCGGGGGCCTCGCTGTTCCTGGCGCTCGGCGCGATCGAGCGAGACGGGCTGGCCCTGCGGGACGAACGCGGCGCCGCCGTCACCGACGAACTCCGAGGAGCATCCGACTGATGGGATTCAAGAGCTTCACCGACAAGGTCGTGGTGGTCACCGGGGCCGGCTCGGGCATGGGCCGCGCCTACGCGCAGGAGTTCGAGAAGGTCGGGGCGAAGCTCGCCCTGTGCGACATCGATCAGGCCGGCCTCGACGAGACCATGACGACGCTCGCTCGGCCGAGCGCCGATCGGGTCTTCGCCGCAACCGTCGACGTCGCCGACGAGGAGGCGATGCGGGACTTCGCCGACGCGTCACGCGGCGCGTTGGGCAACGCCAACATCGTGATCAACAACGCCGGGATCGCGGGCGGCATGGTGCCGGGCGCCGAGATGTCGGTCAAGGACCACGAGCGGGTCTTCGCCGTCAACTACTACGGCGTGGTCCACGGCACGCTCGTGTTCATGCCCCAGCTCGAGGCCGTGGCGGACGCAGCGCTGGTGAACGTGTCGAGCATCTTCGGGATGATCGGGGCGCCGGGCAATGCCGACTATTGCGCGACGAAGTTCGCCGTCCGCGGCTACACCGAGGTGCTCATGGCGGAGCTGTCGAAGTCGCACATCCAGGTCCACCTCGTGCACCCGGGCGGCATCGACACGAACATCGTCAAGGGCACGACCGCCGAAGAGGACGCGAAGGATCTCCTGGTCACGCCGCCGAACGACATCGCCGAGAAGGTGATCGACGGCATCCGGAAGAACAAGCGCCGGATCGTCTACGGCAAGGCGAGTCGCCCCGCCCAGTTCGTGTCGCACTTCATGCCCGTGGGCGTGGTCGCCCGGATGCTGCAGCGTGGTGTCGACCGGGGCGTGAGCCTGGGCGGCGCAAAGAGCACCGACTAGCAAAGAGCACTGACTAATCGTCGTCGAGGATGCGGCCGAAGCCGAGGCCGTAGAACCCGCCCGGCACGGCACCGTCGACCGACGTGACCCATGCGACGATCAGCTCGTCGTCCTCCTGCTGCTTGTCGTCGATGAGCTCGATCTCCACATGCGTCAGCGTCTGGCCGGGGTCGAGCTCGATCGTGCCGTACTTCTCGATCACCACGTCCTCGCCGAGGGTCGCCCACCCGTCGCGGTCGACCGTTGCGGTGACCCATGTCGCGGTCACGGTGCGGTCGGCCGGCGACGACAGTTCGATCGGAATGCGCACCGAGCCGTCACCCTCCACAGCCTCGGCCAAGCCCGGAGCGATGCGCGGCGTCGGTCCGTCTGCGCAGGCGTCGATGGCGCCGAGCTCGGGGTGGACGACCGGGATCGGCGGGTCCTGCGGCGGCGTGCCAGGTGGCTCCGGCGCAGCCGTGATCATCCAGATCATCGCCAGGCGGGGCGGTTGCTCACCCGGGCAGATGCCGGTCGGCTCGCCGTGGCTCTCGTTGCCGACCACCCGCAGCCCGTCGTACCCGTGGATCCACCGGTACGGGTCGTCGTTCCCGGCGATCGTCGCCCGGTTCCCCTCGATGACGGTGTCGCGCACCGGATGATCGAGCACGTCGGTCCGGTACTCGGTGCCGACGATGATCGCGTGGTGCGTCGCGTCGTCCGCCTCGAACGTGTTGCCGATCACCCGCGTGCCGTCGTCCTCGATACGCACGCCGTAGGTCACGTCGACGAACCGGTTGTCGACGATGCTGTTGTCGGCGGCGAAGTCGAGCGTGATCCGCGTGAGGATCGACTCGACGTACGCCGGCTTCGTGCACGCCATCGGCAGCGTGTTCTCGGACATCCGCTGGCCGACCCACACGCCGTTGAGCCCACCGATGAAGGTGTTCGCCTCGATGAGGTTGCGGTCGGACGGCCATCGCCGGTCGAACCACACGCCGGACTCCGGGAACTCGCCACAGTTCGTGTACAGCAACACGCCGCCGTGGCTGTTCCCCTCGAAGTGGTTGTCGACGACGACGTTCTCGTAGCTGCCGTCGATCGCGAGGCCCTCACGGCCGATGCCCCAGAATCGCCAGGTCGAGCCGGCGAACTCGGTCAGTTGGCCGCCGGGCCCGTTCTCCCGGAATCCGTTGTCGAGCAGTTGGTTGTGCTCGACGAGTGATCGTCGGCTCCCGGTCTCCAAATAGATGCCGGTGCTGCCGGCCCGCTGAACGATGCTGTGGCGGATCGTCGCGTCGCTGACGTAGCCGTCGATGAAGACTCCGACACCGTGCGAGTCGCGGAACTCGCTGTGCTCGATGACCACGCCGGTCAGCCCGTTCTCGTACTCGACCCCCGGCTCGAGGAGACGGAAGCCGTCACGGGTCACCCGCAGGCTATTGAGGAAGCCTTCGACGCGACAGTTGCGGACGGTGACGTCGACGAGTGCGGTGTCGATCGGCGAGGAGATCTCGATGCCACGGCCGCCGCCGGTCTTGCGGATCGTCGCGCCGCGACAGTCGAGGACGACATCGGATGTGTTGATCTCGAATCCGGCGGTCCACTCGCACGACGCGTCGAGGTGGGTCGACTCGGTGAGCACGACGCGCTCCGCGGCCCGTTCACAGCCGAGGAGGACCGAGCCGGGCTCCACGGGCGGGAGCACCGCGGGGACGCCCGCCGTCGGCGTTTCGCCCGACACCGGCTCGGTGCCGGCCCCGCCGGCCGGACCGGTGAGCAGGAATGCCGAGGCCGCACACGCCGCCACCATCAGCCACCCGTATCGCCTTCGCCCCATGTGCGTCGAGTATGGAGTGCGCTCCCGCGGACCGCCAGACGGCCGGCCGTCAGCTGCCGGTGAGCCGCCGCTCAAGCATTTCGGTGAGCTCGTCGACAGGGCCGCCGACCTCTTCGAGCTTCTCGTGGCACTGCTGCATAGCCCGGAACGCGGCGGCGCGGTCGCCCCGTTGGAGATGTCCGGCGACCAACGATCGGTGCGCAGGCTCGGACCAGGGCTCGATCTGCACGAGGCGGCTCGCGAGCGCGATCGCATCGTCGGTGCGGTCGTGGGCGAGCATGAGCTCGGCTCCCCGCACGGCCGCACGAACGAAGCGGACATGGAGGCGTTGCCGCTCGAGATGAAGCCACTCGCCTTCGACGACGCCGGCCAGGAGGTCGCCCCGGTACAGATCGATGGCCTCGCTCAGACAGTCGAGGGCGAGGCTCGGCGCACCATCGGTTTCGAGCTGCGCCGCCTCGTCGAGCAACGAGTCGAAGCGCCAGACGTCGACGTCCAGTCGGTCGTGGCCGGCGAGGCGCACGCGGGTCGAGTCGGCGCGGACGAAGTAGGCCGCATCGCCGCCCGCTCGCCCCTCCTCCAGCACGCCGAGCAACAGGTTGAGCGTCGACCGCAGGCTGCGTCGCGCCGCGTCCTCGTTGGCGTCGGGCCAGAGTGCGGCCATGATCGCGTCGCGGGTGGCGTCGGGATGGACGACGAGATAGCCGAGCAGCGACCGGACCCGTTCACGGCGCCAGTCGTCGTGGTCGCTCTCGACACCGCCGATCTCGAGCCGCTCGGCACCGAGCAGCCGGAGGGTTCGGTCCGCCGCGGGCGGCAGGGGCACCGAGGCCAGGATCTCCTTGGCGGCTGCCGCGACCTCCGGATGCGGGTGTTCGGTCCAGTCGCGGAACCGCTCACGGGCGGGGTCGCCGATCACGTCGAGCAGCCAGTCGGCCGTCGGCTTGGCCTCGGACCGACCGGCGGCCCATGCGGCGGAGACGAATTCGCAGCTCGTGCGCAGGAAGAGCGAGGACAGCAACATGCCGGGGTTCTCCGGCCAGGCGACGGTGCTCATGGCGTCGAGCGTGCCCGTGGTGTCCATCTCCCGCAGTGCGAGCCCGGGCTCGATGTCGCGGTCCGGCATCGGGATGGCCAGACCGGCGAGACGGTCCGGTTCGTAGCGGGCGATGAGCGCGCCGGAGCCGTTGTACGAGAGCCGGGTGTTGCCGGCGAGTGGGAGCCGGTCGAGCAGGTCGGTGAACATCTCGCCCGCTCGGCGGGTGTCGCCGCGTTCGTGCACGATCAGCAGCTCCGGAAGGCCGAGGGTGATCTCGACCTGCGCGGCACCGCGCTCGCCCGCGAAGCGACTCGCGAGCCGCCAGTGCTGCTCGCCCTCGTCGACCCGTCCGGCGCCGGCCAGCACGGCGGACATCCACGCGTGGCACAGGAAGCGGGCCCGGTCCGATCCGGATCGCGCGCTCCACGCCTCGGGGTCGTTCAGGAGCTCCTCGATGCGGCCGGCTCGCCAGCGCGCCGCGATCGCGATGACCTCCGTGCCGCGGATCCCGCCGGCGCCGTCGAGGTACCGATCGGCGAGGGCGACGTCGCTCTCGCCCATGAACTCGCGGGCCTGGAACTCGAGCCAGTCGGTGATGGCCCGGAAGCGGCCGGTCATCGGGGCGGCGCGGGCGCGCCGGACCGCAGCGAGGATCGCCTCGGGATCACCCTGCGCGATCCCCGCGAACGCCTGCGTGACATCGGTGTACGGAACCGCCGCGGCGACGCCCTGATCCGCGAGCGCCTGCATCTTGCGCGCGACCTCGATCAGGTTGGCCGGGTCGCGTTGGATGTGGAACCAGAAGCCCACCTCGGCGATCGCGTTCACGAGTCCGTCGAGTTCGCCGAGTGCCTCGTAACCGTCGGCTGCCCGCTGGAAGAGCTCGAGGCATCGCTCCGTCGTCGGGTCGATCGCCTGCTCGATCAGACCCTCGATGTGCGAGGCGATCGGATGCCGGCGGACGTCCGCGGGCACGGCGGCGAGCCAGCGGCCGAGGACGTCGACGTCCTCCACCTGGCCGGCGATGATGGTCTCGCGCAGGGCCGTGAGCACGAGGTCGCTCTGCTCGGCCCGACTCGCGAGATCGACCGCGCGGCCGGGTTGACCGGCGTCGAGCAGATGCTGGATCGCGGCGCGCTGGTGGCGATCGCGGGTTGCCTCGATCTCCTCCGGCGTGAACACCTGGCGCCAGAGCGCGTGCGCCTCGTACCAACCGTCGCTGTGCTGCACCATCGGGAGCTGCCCGATCGC
>BQJV01000030.1 GCA_021604885.1 Acidimicrobiales bacterium | reverse complement strand
TTCGTCTCGTGGCGACAGAGGGTCTCGTTGAGGAAGGAAATGTCGAGGCGCTCCGTCGGTTCGCCGATCGGCGTGTCGACGCCCTCGACCTTGAGTTCGTCGCCCTGCCAGACGCCGTGCCCCCAGTAGCCGTCGTGCATGTAGCCCGACCCTGCCTTGAGGTAGACGGTCGTCAGCGGCGTGGTGGTGATGCGTAGATCGGACGCGCCGTCACCGCTGAACCAGATCTCCGCGGTCTCGATCTCGCGGGTGCCGGGGAAGTACGTGATGTCGATCTCGGGCCGGCCGAGATGCTCGGGCGGGCGGTCGTCGCCGAGGTTGTAGAGCTTGACGGCCTCCTCCAGGATCCGTCGGCCGGCATGGTCGTTGTCGATGGTGATCTTGACCATGTGGTCGTCGAACTGGATCGGCAGCCAGTTGTGGAAGAACCCCATGTTCATGTCGGGATGGATCTTGGCGCCGATGCCCTTCGGTTCCGGGTCGCCGATTCCGTGGCGCACACCCCAGCTGTGATCGCGAGCACCGAGCCAACGATCGGGGGTCACGTCGTAGCGGACACCGTCGATCTCGAGCCACCCCTCGTAGCTGCCGACGTGGGCGAGGCGGTAGGTGTTCTGCGTCTGGCGCTGCTGCACATGGCTGTACGACTTCGGCTCCGCGAGCGCCTCGGTGGTCGCTCGGAACGTGAGGTCACACGACAGACCCCACTCGTTCTCGTCGCAGGTCAACCGCAGCTCACGGAGTCCTTCGACGACCTCGACCTTCAGCGGACCGACGGTGGTGTCCAGACGGTCCGACCCCAGCTCGCGGCTCGCTCGCACCGTCACCTGGTGATCGCCGTGGGCGACCGTCACGAAGGCGTCCGTCACCCCCATGTTCGGGTACTGGCCCATCCCGAACACCATGAACAGCGAGTCGTCCGACCCGTGCATGTTGAAGTAGTAGCGATCGTAGAAGTGGCGATCGCCCGTGTAGACCGTGTCGACCGGTTCGGGGAACTGGTGGAGCAGGAAGTCGTCACCGGGGCTGAGAGGCATGGACGGCAGTTTCGCGGCTCGAAACGAACGCCGTCCAAAACGCTCGTCAGAAGTCCGGCCGGTCCTCCGGCGCGACATCGAGCTCGGCCGGATCGACCGCGACTGACGGCGCGTCCCAGTCCTCGACGCAGCGCTCGCTCATGGGCATGACCAGACCCCGCCGCAACGCATCGTTGTGCGAGACATGGGTACTCGGCGGGAGACGTCGGTTGATCGACTCGTTGTAGCTCCTGTGGGTCTCGCCGATCGTGTCGATGAGCCGGTTGTTCGGCATCGGCTGGTAGTAGCCACCGACGTCGCGGATGGCCTGGCCGAGCCCGCCCTCGTGCATGCCCGGCTTCTGCACCATGCGGCGATCGGCCCAGGTGCTCATCGCATCGCGCATCCGCTCGCGAATGGTTCGCTTCACGACACACCTCCCGGACGCTCGAACACGGCTCCTGCCAGAACCGTACCCTGGGGTCATGCCGCCGTCGCCTGCGAGCCGTCCCCGATGGATCGCCGGCGCGCTCGTCCTCGTGGCCTTGCTCGGCATCGCACTCCTCGTGGCAGACAGCACCGACGACGTCGATGCCCGCACCGACGGTGCCGCGATCACCTGCGACGCCACGGCGATCTATGGCCACGACGTGTCGTGTTCACTCACGAACGCGCCCGCCAATGCCACGATCGACTGGGGCGACGGCACGCTCGCGCCGGCCGACACCACCGCGCACCCGATCCGTGCGGTCGGCGCCGCAATCCCTGTCCGGCTTCTCCACGGACGCGTGGTGATCGCGCAGACCACGGTGGCCGTCGATCCCGACATCGCCATCGAGTGCACCAAGACCGTCGACGAGCTCCAGCCCGTCTACGAGCTGGCCGCGGCGGTCGGCGACGTGCGGGACGTGTGGGACTACGTCTACGAGGACGCCGACGGCACCCGCGTCGCGCCGGGCGACGTCGACCATCCCACCGACCCGGGGCTGACCACCGACTACTCCCCCGTCGTCGTCGACATGGTGCAGCGCACCGGTGACTGCTTCGCGATCTCCGATGCGCTCGACGATCTCGACGGCGATGTGTGGTGGGAGGTCGAGGGCGAGTGGTTCGACACGATCACCATCCGCTTCCGCAACCCACTCATCCACATGAAGGGTCGTTGGAGCGGCGTGCAGCCCGGCACCGCGACCGTGTTCGTCGAGATCAACGACCAGCAGGTCTCCGAGCGCATCGGCGTCTACAGCAGCGGCTGCACATGAGAGCTCCAACGCGGCTGACCCGGTCGGGTCGATCACAGGTGAGACGCCGGGGTCAGAGTCCCGTCCCACCTTCAGGTTGGACAGGTGTCTGACCCCCTGTCCAAACTTCCTGGCCAAGAAGATCAGCCGATGGCGGTGGCGCGGAGGATGCTGGCGAACTCGGCGCGGCCGAGTTGTGGGCCGATGTCGCCGATGATGACGGGGTCGGCCGCGAAGTCGACCACCGGGGCACCGAGACCCGACGTCTCGGGGAGATCGGCCGCCGCAACCCGGAGGAGGACGGCAAGCGCGGCATCGGGCGTGAACAGATCGTCGGGAGAGAACGTCGTCTCGCTCGTGCCGGAGGTCAGACCCTCGCTCCACATCCAGTCCACGGCCGTGGCGAAGTGGTCCGTCGCGAAGACGTCGTCGAACGGTGCCTGCTCGGTCGCGGCCGGCGCGCCGTAGAGCCGCCAGAGCATCGACGCGGCCTCGCCTCGCAACACGGGATCGTCGGGACAGAAGCGTCCGGGGGCACAGCCGACGGTGACGCCGACCTCGCTCAGCCAGGCGATGTCATCGGCTCGCGGTCCCGGCCCGACATCGCAGAACCCGGTGGGGAACTGGGCCCCGAGCGCGCACGCGATCCGCCCCGTGCCGACCCAGACGAACTCCCAGGCCTCGGGATCGGGGCCCATGAGGGCGCCGTCCGCCGGGTACGAGGGGACGAATCCGTAGGCCTTGGCCTGGGCGAAGTCGTCGGCGGCCAACCACGCGTACGCCCGGGTGTTGACGAACCCCGGACGGTCCTCGCCGGCCTGACCGACATCGATCGCGTACCCCGTGTGGTGCTTCGAATAGCCCGGCGGGGCCGAAAGCCGCAGCGCGGCCTCGATCCCCGCATCGGAGGTGCGCCCGGCCAATCGATCACGGAACAGGAACTGCTGGTCCCGAAGGTCACGGAACGCCGACGTGAGTATCAGCGACACACCCTCGGAACGAGCCGCGGCCTGCAGCGCCTCCCACGCCTCCGCGGCCGGGGCCTGGAGCAGTCGCCCGTCGACGGGGACGAGGTCGACGTTCGCGACGGGCTGACGGCGGTACCCGCGGTCCTCCGCGAGCGTCCGGATGCGACTGTCGAGGTCCGCGTTCCCCGTGATGTCGATGAAGAGGTCGTAGATGTCGTCCGGCGGGCGGTCCACGCCACGGAAGTTCGCGTCGTCCCAGATACCGAGGTAGGTGTCGGCCTCGACCACGTCGGCAGCGATGTCCGCCGATGCCGGAGAGACCGCAAGCAGCGCGACCACCAGTCCGCCGAGAAAAAGTCGCCGCAGCTCAACCACCGGGGAAGGGTACGACGCGGCGACCCAACCATCCGGCCATACCGGCCATCAGCGCAGTCGGCAGCGGCGAGCGGAGAATGGTCGGGAAGCGACGGAAGAACTCGCGCACGCCGCCGGCCGTCGGTCCGAAGAGGATGTCGAGAATGAGCACGACCGCGAGCACGGTGATCACCGTGCTCACGATGCTCACGGCACGTCGGGTGCCGGGCGCGACGTCGACAGCGGGCGTCGTGGCCACGAGGACAGCAGCGCCGAGGATCACCACACCGACGGACGGTGTGGTCGACGAAATGAGCGTGCCGTTCCATGCCCAGCGGTCGAGTTGACCGTCGATGAGCCGACTCACGATCGGTGCGGCGGCCATCAGTGCGGCGCACAGGGTGAGCCCGAGGGCGACGACCTCGCGGGCCTCGTCCCACGCAACCGGCAGCGGGCCGTGTTCCCCTTGGCCGCCGGGTTCCATGGATCAGCCGGTGAAGGCCAGAATCGCGTCGTTCGCCAGCTGATCGATCGGGCCGGGGACCACACCGAAGCCGATGGTGAGCAGCAGCGCCGCCACGATCGCGACGGCGGCGGCCGGATTCACCGAGATCGGCTCGGCTTCCTCGTCCGCCGAACCGAGATACATCGACAGCACGATGCGCAGGTAGAGGAAGGCCGACACGACGGCGGCGATCATCGCGATGATCGCCAGCCAGAAGGAACGGGCGTCCACCGCGGCCCCGATCACCTCGAACTTGGCCACGAAGCCGGTCGTGAGGGGCACACCGGCCTGGCCGAGCAGGAAGATCGTGAACGCGAACGCCAACGCCGGGTTGCGACGGTTGAGTCCGTTGAGATCATCGAGGCTCGTGGCACGGTCGCCCTCACCCGAGACGACCGTCAACACGCCGAACGAGCCGATCACGAGGAACGTGTACGCCGCGGCGTAGAACACGACCGAGGCGACGCCACGTCCCGTGGCCGCCTGCACGCCGACCAGAATGAAGCCGGCGTGGCTGATCGACGAGTACGCGAGCATGCGTTTGGCGTCGCGCTGCACGATCGCGAGCAGCGATCCCAGCAGGAGGGTGGCGACGGCGAGGGCGTAGATCACCGGCTGCCAGTCCTCGGCGAAGCCGATGAAGGACAGGTAGAAGACGCGCACCAGCGCGGCGAACCCGGCGGCCTTGACGGCCGATGCCATAAAGGCGACAACGGGCGTGGGCGCACCCTGGTAGACGTCCGGCGTCCATGCGTGGAACGGCACGGCCGCGACCTTGAACCCGAGTCCGACGAGCAGCATGCCGAAGCCGATCAACAGCATTGCGTCGTCGATCAGGATCGTGGCTTCGAGGTAGGCCCGGATCTCGAGGAGGTTGAGCGATCCGGTCGCGCCGTACACCATCGCCATGCCGTAGAGCAGGAAGGCGGAGGAGAACGCGCCGAGCACGAAGTACTTGAGGCCCGCTTCCAACGCCTCGGTGCGGCGGCTGTGCATCGCCGCCATCACGTAGACCGCGATCGACAGCGTCTCCAGTCCGAGGAAGAGCACGATCAGATCGTTGGCCCCGACCATGACGAGTCCACCGGCGGCGGACAGCATCAGCAGGACGTACATCTCCGCGCCCTCGAGCCGTTCACGACGCAGATAGCCGTCGAACAACAGTGCGCTGGAGACGACGGCGAGTGCGATGAGCCCACCGAACACCAGAGCGAAGCCGTCGAGCCCGTACTGGGTGCCGAAGGCGGCGATCGGGCCGCCGCCGGGATTCGCGCCGGCCAGGAGGTCGGCTTCGCTCAGATCCGCGGGTCGGAAGTGCTGCTGCCAGAGCACGACCGTGGCGACGAACGACACGAGACCGACGCCGACCGTGAACGCCGCGTCGAATCCGATGCGCATCGACCGCACGAATCCCGCCGAGAGCACGAGCACCGCAATGAGGCCGATGTAGAACACCGGCTCCGAGACGTCGTCACGAAGATCGGCCAGGGGGACGTCGTTGCCCACCAGGCCACCGACGATCCACATGCCGAGCACGGTCGCGGGGCCGATCGCCGTCGTGATCGCCGCGTCGAACTCCGCCGGCATCCGCTTCACGATCGAGCGGAACATGATCAGCAGGATCGCGCCCACGGCAAGGGTCATCAGCGGCGTGAGCGCCGACCAGACGACGTCCGGTGTCTGGACGGGAGGGGAGGTGACCTGGGCGAGCATCAGTGATCGTCCTCCGCGTCCTCGGCATCATCGCCGTGGTCGTCGGCGGCGACCGGGACCACGATGTCGGCGGTCGGCTCCTCGAAATCGTCGACGTGGAATTCGACATGGGAGATCAGTGCGTCGACCGCCGGCTCCATCCGCTCGATCACCGGCTTCGGGTAGACGCCCATGAACACGATGCCGAAGAGGAACGGCGCCATGATGAACGCCTCCTTCAGCGTGAGATCCTTCATCGTGGCGTTGTCGCCCTCGGCGGGGCCGTGGAAGACCCGCTGGTAGGCCCACAGCAGGTAGAGCGCGGCGATGATCACACCACTGGCGGCGACGACGGCCCACCAACGATGGGCGGCGAACGCGCCGATGAGGGTCAGGAACTCGCCGACGAACCCGTTGAGCCCGGGCAGGCCGATCGATGACAGCATGACGACCATGAAGACACCGGCGAAGTACGGCGCCGGCTTCTGGAGCCCGCCGAGTTCGCTGATCTCGCGGGTGTGTCGGCGGTCGTAGATCCAGCCGACCAGCAGGAAGAGCGCACCGGTCGAGAGGCCGTGGTTGACCATCTGGAGGATGCCGCCCTCGATGCCTTCGGTGTTGAGGGCGAAGGTGCCGATCACGATGAAGCCGAGATGGGCGACCGAGGAGTAGGCGACGAGCCGCTTGAGATCGCGCTGCATCGTCGCCGCGACGGCGCCGTAGATGATGCCGATCGTGCCGAGGGTGACGAGCGCCGGTGCGAACCAGACCGCGGCCTCCGGGAAGAGGTAGATGCCGAAGCGGAGGAACCCGTAGGTGCCGAGCTTGAGCATCACCGCGGCGAGGATGACCGAACCGGCGGTCGGCGCGTTGGTGTGAGCGTCCGGCAGCCAGGTGTGGACCGGGAAGAGCGGCACCTTCACGGCGAACGCGAGCGCGAACGACAGGAAGATCCAGCGGGCGGTCGTGGTGGCGATCGCCTGCGATTCGGCGAGCTCGATCAGGTTGAAGGTGAGGACCCCGGTCTCGGCCTCGTTCAGGAACGCGAGCGACAGGATGCCCACGAGCATGAGCGCCGAGCCGAACATCGTGTAGATGAAGAACTTCGTCGCCGCGTAGGCCCGTTCACCGTGGCCCCACTGGCCGATCAGGAAGTACATCGGGATCAGGACGATCTCGAAGAAGACGAAGAACGCGAACAGGTCGAGGGCGAGGAACACGCCCATGCAGCCGGCCTCGAGCACGAGCAGCCACGCGTAATACGCCTTGGGCGTGTGTTCGGCGTCGATCGCCACGATCGCGATCGGGAAGATCACGCCGGTCAGCACGACGAGCCACAGCGAGATGCCGTCGATCCCGAGGTGCCACGAGATGCCGAGACTCTCGATCCACGTGTGGGAGTTCTCCAGCTGCATCTCCGCCGCATGGGCGGGACTCGTGTCGAACGCGGTGAGGACCCAGATGGCCATCGCTCCGACGACCGCCGAGAAGAGGAAGGTGATCTGCTTGAAGTTCTCCGGGCGGCTGTTGGGCAGCAGCAGCAGGAACAGGGCGCCGATCACCGGCAGGACGACGAGCGCGGAGAGCACGGGGAACGTGGCGGAGCCACCGGCGGCGAGGAGGAGTGACTGCATCAGACGTTCGCCCTCGTGAGGAACCACACGAGCAGTGCGACTGCACCGACCGCGACCATGGCGGCATACGACCGCACCAGACCGGACTGGAGACGACGCAGTTGGCCGCCACCGGTACGCACAAGGCGACCGACGCCGTTGACCGCGCCGTCCACGAAGGTGGCGTCGAACCAGGCGACCAGATCGAAGCTCTTGCGGCCCGGGCCGCCCATGAAGTCACTGATCGACTCGTCGTAGCGCCACGCCCGACCGAGAATCGGAAGCTCGATCTTCTTCGCCGGGAACCGGCCCTGGAGATAGACCGCCACGGCGGCGGTGATGCCGATGACACCGCCGATCACGGCGACGATCGCCAGGGCCCACTTCGTACCCGCACCGCTGGTGAGGTGGGCCGGGTGGACGAGCGTCGGCTCGAGCCAGTGGTCGAGGAAGTGGAGATCGCTCGTGAACGGGAGGTTCATGACCCCGGCGACGATCGCCGCGCCTGCCAGGACCACGAGCGGAACGGTCATCTGCCAGGGCGACTCGTGCGGGTGGTACTCACGGCGTGCTCGCGCCGCCTCGGGAAGATCGTCGTCGGCGATGTCGCCGAGGGCGGGCTCGCTGAAGAGGTCGAACTCGATCGTGCCCGCACCCATCGACGACGCGGCGACCGTGGCCACCTGGGCCTCCGCCGTGCGCACGGCGTCGCGAGCGGCTTCGACTGCTGTCGTCGCCTCATCGGCGGCGGACTGCGCCTTGGCCACACCGTCCTTGGCCTTGTCGAGGTTCTTCGTCGCCTTGTCGACGGCCTTCTCGTCGGACGTGTCGACCTCGGCCATCTCCGTCTCGCGGGAGGCCAGCTTCTCCTGCGCCTTCGCGAGCTTCTCCTGCGCCTTCACCACCGCGTCCTCGGCGCCGCCGATCCCCTCCTCGGCCTCGGCGACCGCAGCCTCGGCGGCGGCGACCTTCGCGGCGTTGAGCTGCTCGATCTCCTCAGCCCGCACGTCGGCGTAGCGATAGCGCCCGAAGAAGGTCATGAAGACCTGACGGCTCATGTAGAAGGCGGTGAGGATCGCGGTGACGAGGCCGACGAGCCAGAGACCGATGTTGTCCTCCCAGGCGAACGCGAGGATCTCGTCCTTCGACCAGAAGCCGGCGAACGGCGGCACACCGGCGATCGCCAGCCAGCCGATGATGAAGGTGATCGAGGTGATCGGCATCAGCTTCCGCAGGGCGCCGTAGTGGCGCATGTCCTGGTCCCCGTTCATCCCGTGGATGACCGAGCCGGAGCCGAGGAACAGCAGCGCCTTGAAGAAGGCATGGGTGACCATGTGGAAGATCGCCGCCACGTATGCGCCGGTGCCGATGGCCAGGAACATGTAGCCGAGCTGGCTCACCGTCGAATAGGCGAGCACCTTCTTGATGTCGTTCTGGGCGACGGCGATGGTCGCGGCGAACAGCGCAGTGGCGGCGCCGACCCAGGCGATGGTGGTGGGCGCCCACGCGGCGGACACGTCGATGACGCCGTTCATACGGGTGAGCAGGTAGACGCCCGAGGTCACCATCGTCGCGGCGTGGATGAGCGCGGACACCGGCGTCGGGCCGGCCATGGCGTCGGGCAGCCAGACGAACAGCGGGATCTGTGCGCTCTTGCCGGCCGCACCGACCAGCAGGAGGATCGTGATCGCCGTGGCGGTCGACTCGGCGAGTCCCGCGTCGGCGGCGAAGATGTCGACGTACTGGATGCTGCCGATCGTCGTGAACGTCAGGAACATCGCGACCATGAATCCCCAGTCACCGATGCGGTTGGTGACGAACGCCTTCTTGCCGGCCGTCGCGTTCGCCTCCTCGGTGAACCAGAACGAGATGAGGAAGTACGAGCACGCGCCCACACCCTCCCAGCCGAGGAAGGTGAGCAGCATGTTGTCGCCGAGCACGAGCATCAGCATCGAGAAGGCGAACAGGTTGAGGTAGAGGAAGAACTTCGAGAACTTCGGGTCCCCGTGCATGTAGCCGATCGAGTACAGGTGGATGAGCGCACCGACGCCGGTGATGAACAACGTCATCGTCACCGACAGCGGGTCGACGAGGAAGCCGACGTCGACCTGGAAGTCGCCGGCCGGCACCCACTCGAAGAGCGTCTGCACGTACTGGCGGTCGTGCGCGTCCTCACCCAGGAGCCCGATGTAGACGACGACCGACGAGACGAACGAGCCGCCCATGGCGAGCGTCGCGAGCCAGCCCGAGCGCGGCTCGCCGAGCTTCGGTCCCGCGAGCAGGAGAAGGGCGAACCCGGCCAGGGGGAACGCGGGGATCAGCCAGACTGCTTCGACCATCGCCCTACCCCCTCAACACCGAGATGTCGTCCGCGGTCGCACCCTGGCGACGGCGGTTGATTGCAACGACGAGCGCCAGGCCCACCACGACTTCGACGGCGGCGACGACGAGCACGAAGAACACCGCGATCTGGCCGCTCACGTCGTTCAGCTCGGTGCCGATCGCCACGAACGTGATGTTGACGGCGTTGAGCATCAGCTCGACGCACATGAACATGACCAGCGGGTTGCGCCGGATCAGCAGACCCACCGCGCCGATGGCGAACAGCACCGCGGAGAGCACGAGATACCAGTCGGTCGAGACCTCCATCAGCCCTCCTCCCCCGGTTTGGACACGGGGTCAGACACCTGTCCATTCTCAGAGGTGGGACGGGACTCTGACCCCGGGTGTCCCACCTCGGCGAGGTCGGAGTCGTTGGCGCCGTGGGGGGCGAGGTCGGGGAGGTCCATGGATGCGGGGTCGAGATCGTCGAGGTGGTCGGCGCCGATCAGGGTGCGGGTGAGCACGACCGCGCCGATGACGGCGATGGTCAGCAGGCCGGCGGTGATCTCGAACGACAGCGCGTAGTCGCTGAAGAGCACGCGGCCGATGCGTTCGATGTCGGTGAACTCCGCGCCGTTCGAATCAGCACTGTTCAGCGCCCGCTCGCCACTCTCCGTCACCCGACCGGTGAGGCCGTCCGACGCGATGATCGTGGCGACGATGACCGACCCGAACAGCGCTGCGCCGATCACGACGGCCAGCGGCTGCTGACCGGCGATGGGCTCCTTCAGCCGCCATTCCTCCGCCGTGTCCACGCCGAGCAACATGATCACGAAGAGGATCAGGATGACGATGGCCGCGGCATAGACGACGACCTGGATTGCGGCGAGGAAGTGCGCCTCCTGGAGGACGAAGAGGATCGCGACGCCGAAGAGGGTCTGCACGAGGAACAGTGCCGAGTGCACCGGGTTGCGCGCGGCAACCACGCCGAGGCCGCCCGTCAGGATGATCGCGGCGCCGACGATGAAAACGATTGTCTCGCTGGTCACGACGCGCTCCCCTCGTCGTCGCCGGCATCGGCCGACTGACCGACCTCGGGGTCGCGCACGCCGTAGCCGAGCTCACCGGCCCAGTGCACGACGCCTTCGTAGCGATGGTCGCCCGCGGACGAGGTGGCCCGCATCCAGCCGGAGGTCATCTCGTCGTCACCGGGACGCCAGTCCTCCCACGGGAGCTGTTGGGGCTTGCCGTCGTCGCCGACGACCAGTTCCTTCTTCGTGTAGATCGCGTCGTCGCGGTTGGTGAACGAGAACTCGAACAGCTTCGACTCGGTGATGGCCTGTGTGGGACACGCCTCCACGCACAGATCGCAGTGGATGCACCGCAGATAGTTGATCTCGTAGACGTAGCCGAACCGCTCGCCCGGCGAGGTGGGGCTCTCCGGATCGTTGTCGGCGCCGCGCACATAGATGCACTTCGCGGGACACACACCGGCGCAGAGTTCGCAGCCGATGCACTTCTCCATCCCGTCCTCGTAGCGATTGAGGACGTGGCGGCCGTGGAGCCGCTCGGTCTTCTCGCGCTTCTCGTCCTCGGCTCCTTCCGGGGCCTTGCCGCCGCGATAGTCGACGGTGAGGGTCGCCCCGGTGTCGGTGGACTTGAAGAGTTTGCGGAACGTGACGGCGAAGCCGCGGAAGTAGTCGCCGAGCTCAGCCATGATCGACTCCCTCTCGCTCGAGACGCTCGGCGCGAGCGGTGCGCACGGCCGCCATCAGCAGACCGGCGAGCACCATGCAAGCGGCGGCGAAGCCGACCACGAAGCCGAACGTGTGCAGGCCCGACCAGTCGCGGGAGTCGCCGACCTGCAGGCCCGCGAGCAGCAGGAACCAGGCCAGCGCCAACGGGATCAGCAGCTTCCAACCGAGATCCATGAGCTGGTCGTAGCGGAAGCGGGGCAGCGTGGCCCGGACCCAGACGAGCGCCCACAGGAAGACCATCGTCTTGGCGAAGAACCACACGATGCCCCACGGCCACTCGGGCCCGAAGAGCACCGGACCGGCCGGGCCGCCGAGGAAGAGCGTGACGGCGATCGCCGACATGGTGATCTGGTTCATGAACTCCGCGAGGAAGAACAGAGCGAAGCGGATCGACGAATACTCGGTGTGGAAGCCGCCGACCAGCTCCTGTTCGGCCTCGACGAGATCGAACGGCGGATGGTTGAGCTCGGCGGTGCCGGCGATGAGGAAGATCACGAACGGCACGAAACCGGTGATGATGATGTTCCAGTTGGGAAACCCCCATGTCCCGTCGCCGGCCTGTTGCACCACGATGTCGTGGGTGGAGAGCGTCCCGTTGACGAGTACGACCGCGGCGATCGATAGACCCAGCGCAGCCTCGTAGGAGATCATCTGCGCGGTCGCCCGCACCGAGCCGAGCAGCGGGTACTTCGAGCCCGAGCCCCAACCGGCGAGCATGATGCCGTAGATCGCGAGCGACGACATCGCGAGGAAGAACAGGATGCCGACCGGCGGGTCGGCGACCTGCAGGAAGGTGGGGTTGTCGCCCCAGTGGAAGAGGCCACTCTCCGTCGAGCCGTCGGCGAGGGTGCGGCTCTCGTTGAAGTTGCCGCCGAGGGGCACGATCGCGAAGACGAGGAACGCCGGGACCAGCGACAGGTAGGGCGCCAGCTTGAAGACGAACCGATCCGACTTCTCCGGGATCAGGTCCTCCTTCATGAAGAGCTTGATGCCGTCGGCGAGGCTCTGGAGGATTCCCCACGGACCGGCCACGCTCGGGCCGATGCGGTTCTGGAAGTCCGCGATGACTTTGCGCAGGAACCAGATGTTCAGCATCACGGCGACGAGCAGGAAGACGAACGCGACGACCACCTTGACGAGCACCCAGAAGACGTCGCCACCGTCGACACCGTCGAGGAACATGGGGTCGAGACCGAGGATCATGGTCGTTCCACCCGCACGTCGGTGACGGCAGCGTCGCCGTCGATGATCGCGTTGGCGGACCAACCGTCGACCGAGAACGGCACGGCGGCGGTGCCGGCGGGCACGCCCGCGTCCGGTTCGACCGGGGCGAGCAGATGGCCGCGTTCGGATTCGAGCTTCACGACCGTGCCGCGCTCGACGCCGATCTTGTCGAAGTCGACCGGGTTGAGACGGACCTGGATCGAGCGGGCGAGACCGGCGCTGGCCGGGCTGTGGCGCAACGCCACACCGTCGTCGTACATGCGGCGGGTGGTGACGAGTCGTAGCGAGTAGGCGTCGTTGGCGGGGCCGCCGTCCGCAGTCGCGTCCGGCAGCGTGATGTCGCCCGAGCCGGCGATCAGCACGCCTTCGACCCGGCCCTCGTCGAGCGCGTCATCGGTGAGATCACCGTGCACGGCGGACACGGCCGCCAGCTCGGCGCGGATCGACGCCGGGGAGTCGACGCCCAGATCGCCGCCCAGGCGCAGCGCGAGCTCGGCCGCGATCATCCAGTCGGGGCGGGAGGTGCCGGCCGGCGTGACCTTCTGTTCCATCACGCTCACCCGCCCCTCGAGGTTGGTGAACGTGCCGCTCGACTCCGTCGGGGCCGACGCGGCGAGCACGACATTCGCGAAGCGCGACGTCGAGTCGCTCGGCAGCATGTCGACCGAGATGACGGTGCCCGCGCCTCCGAGACCGGCAACCGCCAGCTCGAGATCCGGAAAGTCGTTGACCGGGTCGGCGCCGAGCAACACGAGCACGTCGATCTCGCCGTTCTTCGCCGCGGCGAGAATGCCGGCCGCGTCATGGCCGGCGGTCGTCGGCACGGACGACCATGCATCGGCGAAGCGGTCGGCGCCGGCGGCGAGGGTGGCGCGACCGGGCAGGAGACCCGGCGAGAGTCCGTTGTCGAGCGCGCCGTGGACGTTGCCGCGCCGCAGAGCGGACAGGAACGACACCCCGGCGATGCCACGGAGCGCGTGAGCCGCCGCGACGGTCGCGTCAGCCGACTCGGCGACCGATCCGCGGCCGAGCACGACCGTGACGGGACCGCTGATCGCGCCGGCGGCGGCGGCGATCGCGTCGGCGGACACGCCGGCGGCGTCGGCGGCCGCACCGGACTGGGCGGCCACGAGCGCGGCCGCGAGCGCGCCGACCTCGCCCGGACGGGCGTGGAGCGAATGAGCGGCGATGCCGGAGAGCCCACCACGCTGGGGCGTGAGTTCGATGAGCGTGGCGCCGTCCTCGACGACCGCGTGGCGCAGCCGGAGGTAGAGGGCACCGAGCTCCTCCTTCGGATCGGATCCGACGAGGATGATCGTGCCGCCCGGACGGCAGGCATCGTTGATCGTGGCGCGGGGCAGCCCGAGCACGAGCTCGGCGGGGAGACCGTCGCCGAGCTGGGCATCGACATGGTCGGTGCCGATGACGCCCTTCAACAGCTTCGCCCACGCGTACTGGGCCTCGTTGGTCATGCGGGCACCGCCGAGCGCGGCGACGCGAGCCGGGTCGACATCCGTCAGCGCCTCGACGACTTCACCGATCGCGCCGGCCCAGCCGGTGGCCACGAGATCACCGGTCACCCCGTGACGGGTCATCGGGGCGACGAACCGCTCCTCGGAATTGAGGGCTTCGAAGCTGAAGCGTTCCTTGTCCGAGAGCCAACCCCAGTTCACCGCGTCGGCGTCCACCCCCAGGAGCCGCAGCACCTGGTTGCGCGACGACTGCACGGTGATGCGCGAGCCGAC
>BQJV01000029.1 GCA_021604885.1 Acidimicrobiales bacterium | reverse complement strand
CACCAGTGGTACCTTCAGCCCATGCGGTCAGACGAGCTCGGCGCGTTCCTCCGTAGTCGCCGCGAGCGCTTGCGGCCCGCGGACGTCGGGCTTCCCGTGGGGTCGGGCCGTCGCGCCGATGGGTTGCGCCGCGAGGAGGTGGCCGTGCTCTCGGGCGTCGGTGTCTCCTGGTTGACCCGCCTCGAGCAGGGGCGGGCCAACCGCGTGTCGGCGGAGGTGCTCGACGGACTCGCCGTGGCCCTCCGGCTGACGGCGCCGGAACGCGCCCACCTCTACGATCTCGCCGACCTCCACCCACCGGCGCCCGTCGTCTCCGGCCAGGTGGGTGACGAGTCCCAGCGGGTGCTCGTGGAGGGCCTGCACCCGAACCCGGCGTACGTGCTCGATCACGCGTGGAATCTCGTCTGCTGGAACCAGGCCCAGGCGGAGCTCTTCCCGGTGATCGAGTCGGCCGCCACCGCACCCAACCTGCTCCGGCTGACGCTGGAAACCGATTCGCTGCGGACATTCATGACGGACTGGGCGGACGAGGTGCACCGCCTTGCGTCCCAGTTCCGGTTGCATCTCGGTCGGTTCCCGAGTGACGAGGGCAGCGCGCTCGTGGACGAGTTGCGGATCGAGTACCCGACCTTCGCGGCGGCATGGCGCGCCCAGGACGTCGCCGTCTTCTCCGCGAAGGTCCGCCGCTTCAATCACGCGGACAAGGGCGAGCTGGCGTATCACCACCATCGACTCGCCCTGCCCGACCATCCGGGCTGGAGCGTGGTGATCTACACCCCTGAGGTGTGATCAGCGCAGGTCGAAGCCGAGCTCGAAGGACCGCACGGCGCGGGCGAAGATGTTCGGCTCCACGTCCGGCTCGGTGACCGCCCGCAGGTTCGTGACGCGATGCGTCAGCACCTCGAGGAGGAGCCGCACCTCGGCTCGGGCGACGTTCGCGCCGAGGCAGAAGTGGGTGCCGTGGCCGAACGACAGGTGCGGGTTCGGGTCACGGGTGATGTCGAAGACCTGGGGGTCGTCCCACACCGTCTCGTCCTTGTTCGCCGCCGGATAGACGAGCGCGATGCGTTCGCCGGCGGCGATCGCCGTGCCCGCGAGTTCGGTGTCACGGGTGGCCTGGCGGAACATGTTGTTGAGCGGTGTCACCCAGCGGATCAGCTCCTCCGTCGCCGGCGCGGCGAGCGCAGGATCGGCCGCGATCGCCTCCCACTGATCCGGATGATCGACGAACGTCCGCAGACCGTGGGCGATCACCGTGCGGGTGGTCTCCGCTCCACCGGCGATCAGAAGTCCGGTCTCCTGCACCATCGCCATCGGGTCCATCTGGTTCGCGATCCAGTCGGAGAACAGGTCCTCCGCCGGCTCGGCCGCTCGCTGGGGAAGGACGTCCTGCATGATCGTCGCCCATTCCTGGATGCTGCCGATGAACGACTCGAACAGCGCCGGGTCCGAGGGCGCGGTGTCGATCCGCATCTGCCGCTCGGACCAGTCCTTCACCTCGCGCCACCGCTCCGAACCGAAGCCGATGAGCTCTGCCGTCACCCGACACGGCAGCTGGGCGGCGATCGCGTCGACGACTTCGACCGATCCCCGAGACGCGTGCTCGGCGATCGCGCCGTCCACGAGCTCATCGATGATCGCGGTGTAGTGCTCGGTGTGCGAACGCACGGCCCGTGGGGTGAACCGACGATTGACCTGGCGGCGCTGGGCGAGGTGCTGCGGGTCGTCGTGGCTGATCATCGTCATCTCGCCGGGCGACGGGTTCAGGCGGTAGGTGCCGCCCTCCTGGTCGCGGCTGGCGAACGTCGCGCTGTCGCGCTCGACGGCCAACACATCGGCGTGGCGGGCGGCGAGCCAGATCCCGCTGCCGTCGTCCCGCCAGATTCCGTCGTGCGCCCGAAGGGCGGCGAAGTCGTCCTGCGGGTCGCTGCGCCACCATTCGAGGTCGAGGACGGCGCTGGTCGGCATGGTCACGGTCACGAAGCGTCAGGTTGCCACAGCCGCCGTGCCGCGGACGAAGGCGTCTCGCTCCCGGCGAGGACGTCCTCGACCATGGCCGCGACCTCCGACGTGTGCAGCTGGTCGTCGAGATGACGCTCGAAGGCCAGGGCGGCTCGGGACCGCATCTCGTAGCGCGCCCGCCTCCGCCGCCGCTCCACCAGGCGATCTGTGGTCACCAAATGGTCGTGGTGTTCGTCGATCGCGCCACGCACCGCGTCTATTCCCTCACCCGCGAGCGAGTCCACCATCACGATCGGCGGGCGTCGGCTCGCGTCCTCCTGACCGGTGACGTGGCTCAGCTCCAGCATCAGCTCGAGATCGCGTCGGGCGTCGCTCGCGCCGGGGAGATCGGCCTTGTTGACCACGAAGATGTCCGCGACCTCGAGCAGTCCGGCCTTGTTGGCCTGCACCGCGTCGCCCATGCCGGGGGTGACCACGACGACCGTCGTGTCCGCCGCTGCGGTCACGTCCACCTCGACCTGGCCGACGCCCACCGTCTCGATGATCACCGGATCGAAGCCGGCCGCCGCGAGCACGCGGGCACTGCCGGGCACGGAGAGGGCCAGCCCGCCGCTGTGGCCGCGGGTCGCCACCGACCGGATGAACGCGGACGTGTCGACCTCGGCCATGCGGACGCGATCACCGAGGATCGCACCGCCTGTGAGCGGCGACGACGGGTCCACGGCCACGACGGCCGGGCCTCGCGACGCGGCCGTGAACGCGGCGACCAGACGGGCGACCATCGTGGACTTGCCGGCGCCCGGCGCGCCGGTGATGCCGATGACGTGGGCGTCCGTGCCGTGTGCGTGGGTGCGCGTCTCGACCTGCTCGGCCTCGGCCCCGCCGCGCTCGACGATGCTGAGGAGACGGCCGACGGCGCGCCGGTCGCCGCCGAGCGCCCGGTCGACGAGTTCGTCGATCGAGAGATGGCGAAGACTCACGCGGCGTCGATCGCGGCGCGGACCGTGGCCACGACCTCCTCGGCCGAGGAACCCGGCCCGAGGACGGCGGCCACGCCTGCCGCGTCGAGGATGGGCCGGTCGTCGTCCGGGACGATGCCGCCGATGATCAACGGCACCTCGATGCCGGCCTCCTCGAGCGCGGCGAGCATCGCCGGGCCCAGGGTCAGGTGTCCGGCGTTGTGCATCGAGAGCCCGATCGCATCGGCATCCTCCTGCTCCACGGCGGCCACGATGCTGTCGGTCGTCTGGCGCAGGCCGAGATAGATGACCTCCATCCCGGCATCACGCAACATCCGGGCGACCACCTTGATGCCGCGGTCGTGGCCGTCCAGCCCGAGCTTCGCGAGCACGATCCGATGGGGTGGGGGCGGAGTCGAGGACATCAGACGATCGCCGTTTCGACATAGGTCCCGAAGACCGACTCCATGGCCATCGCGACCTCCTCTTCGGTTGCGTACGCCTTCACCGCGTCGATGATCGGCGGCATCAGGTTCACGGTCGGGTCCTCGCACGCGGTGGCGATCGCAGCGAGCGCGTCGTCCACCGCCTCCTGGCTCCGGTCGTGCTTCACGGCCTCGAGCCGCTTGCGCTGGTACTCCTCGGTGGTGTGGTCGATCCGCAGCAGATTCGGCTCGGTGTCCTCGTCGCCGTCGGTGAAGTCGTTCACGCCGACGATGATCCGCCGGCCGGCGTTGACCTCCCGCTCGAACCGGTACGCCGCATCGGCGATTTCGCCGACGAAGTAGCCGTTGTCGATGCCGGCGTAGACCCCTTCGAGGATCGAACCGTTGCCGAGCTCGTCGAGATGGGCGAAGACCGCCTCGGCCTGACGTTCCATCTCGTCGGTCATCCACTCGACGAACGGCGCGCCGCCGAGCGGATCGGCGACGGACGCGACGCCGGTCTCGTGAGCGACGATCTGCTGAGTCCGTAGCGCGATCCGCGCGGCCTTCTCCGTGGGGAGGGCGAGTGCCTCGTCGAAGCTGTCGGTGTGCAGCGACTGGGTACCACCGAGCGCCGCGGCGAGGGCCTGCGTCGCCACGCGGGCGATGTTGATCTCCGGCTGCTGGGCGGTGAGCGATACGCCGGCCGTCTGGGTGTGGAAGCGGCACATCATGGTGCGCTCGTCCGTGGCGCCGTAGCGCTCCTTCATCCAGCGGGCCCAGATCCGGCGGGCGGCGCGGAACTTGCCGATCTCCTCGAAGAAGTCGGTGTGGCTGTTGAAGAAGAACGAGAGCCGGCGACCGAACTCGTCGATGTCCTCGCCGGCTGCGATGGCGGCTTCGACGTACGCGAATCCGTTGGCGAGGGTGAACGCCAGCTCCTGCGCCGCCGTCGATCCCGCCTCGCGGATGTGGTAGCCGGAGATCGAGATCGGGTGCCATTTCGGCATCTCGGCGGTCGTGAACGTCACCATGTCGGTGACGATCCGCATGCTCGGGCGCGGGGGATAGATGTACTCCTTCTGCGCCTGGTACTCCTTCAGGATGTCGTTCTGGATCGTGCCCGCGAGGTCCGCTCGGGCCACGCCGGTCTTCTCGCCGACGGCGACGTACATGGCGAGGAGGGTGGCCGCGGGACCGTTGATCGTCATGGAGGTGGAGACGCCGCCGAGGTCGATGTCGGCGAACAGGTCCTCCATGTCGGCGAGGGTGTCGACGGCGACGCCGGCCCGGCCGACCTCGCCGAGCGCCCACGGGGAGTCCGAGTCACGACCCATGAGCGTCGGCATGTCGAACGCGGTCGAGAGGCCGGTGCCACCGGCTCGCAGCAGCTCCTTGAACCGGGCGTTGGTGTCCTCCGCCGTGCCGAAACCGGCGAACATGCGCATCGTCCACAGTCGTGACCGGTAGCCGGCTGCGTGGAGCCCGCGGGTGAACGGGTACTGCCCCGGGTACGGCGCGTCACCGTGGACCGGCTCGAGCGGGACTCCGGACATCGTCTCGAAGGGGACGTCGCGTAGGCGGGCGGTGTCGTAGGCGGCACGCCACTCTTCGAGGGGATCGCTCATGATCTTCCGATCGGCTGTGTGTCTCTGCCCGTCGACAGAAGTACTTGGACATCAAACTATTTCCTCTAGGCTATCGGTCGTGACGCTCGCGTTCGACCCCATCGAGGAAGCCGGCCGCAACTGGGATGCCCACGAGTGGGGAGCGACCGCGGCGATGAAGGCCGCGACGGCGCTCACCCGGGCTCATCAGATCGTCCAATCGCGTATCGACACCGCGCTGGCGCCGCTCGATCTCAACTTCAGCCGTTTCGAAGTGTTGGCTCTGCTGAGCTTCTCCCAGGCCGGCGAACTTCCGATGGGCAAGATCGGTGATCGGTTGCAGGTCCATGCCGCGTCGGTCACCAACACGATCCAACGGCTCGAGGCGAGTGGGTTCGTCGAGCGGGTCGCCCATCCCGACGACGGACGGGCCGTGCTCGCCCGGATGCTTCCTGCAGGGCGCCGCGTCGCTCGCGAGGCGGCCGGTGCGCTCGCCGCGATCGAGTTCGGTGTCGACGGACTCGCCTCCGGCGCTCGGGCGCGGGTCCATCGCGATCTGACCGGTTTCCGAGCCGCCAACGGCGACTTCAGTTGACGGGTGTCCGCGCCTCGAGCATGAAGTCGTAGTCCGCCGTCGTGGTCGTCGCGAGGTCAGGCATCGACAGCAACGCATCGATGAGGGCGCGGTCGGTACCGCTACGCACGGAGATGGGCGGCGCCGGCCAGTCGGCGGTCTCGTGGATGACGCGGACGAGCGAGCGCTCGTCGCCCGGCAGCCAGCGCCACAACGACGAGTCGACCGCCGCGACATCGGCCTGACCGTCGCGCACGGCACGCACGGACGATCGATGGCCCCCCGTCACGACGCGACGCTCGGGCACGGGGAGCCCGTTCGTCCGGAGATCGTCGACATAGCCGTGCCACCCGGACCAGGAGCCGTACTCGTTGACGGCGAGCGTCGCCTCCTGAGCGGTCGCGAGATCACCCGGACCGTCGTCCCTGGTGATCACGACCGAGCGATAGACCGGGGCGGACTCGCCGGGAAGCACGGGAGCGGCGACAGCGTCGAATGGACGACCCGCGGCGATCCACTCCCGGGTGAGCAGGCCGCACGCGAAGAGCACGTCGGCGTCGTCTTCGTCGGCCGCGCCGAGATCGATGCCCAGCGCCCGCAACGGCGCCTGCAGCCCGGCGAAGAACTCGACCGCGTTCTCGGCGAGCAGGCAGGTTCCGCCGTGGGTCATACCCAGGGGCAGTTCGAATTGCGGTCGCCGAACGTGGTGCCCGCGGCGTAGCGGGCGAACGAGAACGGCTCGAGCTCCCACGGCTTGTCGCCCGTGACGAGCATCTCGGCGGTGAGCTTGCCGACGCCGATCATCTTGAAGCCGTGGTTCGAGTCGGCGATCACGAAGGCGTTGTCGGCGACATGGTCGAAGATCGGCACGTTGTCCGGCGTGAACGCGCCGATGCCCCCGTTGCGACGCTGCTTGAAGTGGGGGCGGATGTTCTCGAAGCGCTCGAACAGCATCCCGAGCGTGGCGCAGTAGTACTCCTCGAACCAGTCGTCGGCCTGATAGGCGTCGCTCAGATGGCCGTAGGGCTCGACGTCGGCGCGCGGGCCGAGCTGGATCGGGATCGTGCCGCCTTGGATGCCGGGAGCACCCACCCGTTCCGCCGCGTAGCGGAGGTAGGTGTAGACGTGGTCCTGGAGCATGTCGCCGCTCTCGCCGTAGACGGGCGTGTTCATGAGCTCGACGTGGAGCACCGGCGAGTCCTTGCCGTCGGCGGTGCGGAAGTCGATGCCCTCGGGCAGGTACACCTCGCCCTCGAGCAGCCGCCAGTAGGTCCACATGTCCATGCCGGTCTCGAGATGGCCGTCGGGGTAGAGCACGTCGAGGTTCGACGGTCCGCCGAGCCATTCCCAGTGCTGCGGTGTCCATGCGCCCGCGCCCACCACGACCTGATCGCAGGAGATCGGCCCCTGGTCGGTCTCCACGGCGGTCACGCTGCCGCTCGCGTCGAGGGCGTAGCCCTTGACCGACACACCGAAGCAGCGCTGCACACCCCACTGGCGGCACTTCTGGTCGAGTCCCCACATCGCCATGTGGGTGCCCGCGTAGCCGGACCGGTGCTCATGGAGAACGACGTCACAGTTCGCCGTCTTGAAGTCCGGCCAGAGTCCCTTCAGGAAACGGTGCGCGTCGGCCCCGGTATAGAGGTCGGACGGGTAGCCGGCGTCGATCTGGCTCTGGTTGAGGGCGACATAGTCCTCCTCCTGATTGGCCTCGCCGATCGAGACGTAGCCGACCTGCTGGAAGCCGAAGTTGATCGGATCGTCCTCCCAGACCTCGACGCTGGCCCGCAGGATCGAGTGCAGTGGGCCCGTCATGTAGAGATTGCGGACGCAGCCGCAGGCCAGGCCGGTCGCCCCGGCACCAGGGCCCTGCTTGTCGATGAGCACGACGTCGCTGCCCGTGCCCGTGCCGGTGGTCTCGAGCTTCTTGGCGAGGTGGTAGGCGGTCGACATGCCGTGGATGCCCGCGCCGACCACGACGAACTTCGCCGACGCGGGAAGTGGATCGGCGTCGTTGACGGGGATGACGGCCGGGTTCTGCATGACGCCGTCGACCTCGTTCGGCGTGGGCCGATCGAGGAAGGGGTACCACTGGTTGTGATCCGAGGGGTTCGGGATGTCGGGCAACGTTCCGCGCTTTCGTTCAGATGTCGATGGGTCCGGTCAGCTCGACCGACTCGCCGCCGGGCAGGACCCGGATGGCGTGCCATGTCGGCGACACGTCGTAGTCCCAGTACTTGGTGATCTCGATGACGACGGTGTGTTGGCCGACGACGCCGCCGATGATGCAACCGTTGTGGATTCGCACGCCGTGGTACGCCATCGGTGCGATGCGTTCGACGGCGTCCTGGTGCACATGGCTACTCCGCCAGGCTTCTCGGTCGTCGGGTTCGCGATGGACGACGAGGTTGGCCCAGTAGCCGTCGACGAGCTCGACCGAGCTGTAGCTGAGGATGCCGGGATAGTCGGCGAACTCGTTGATGAGGTCCATCTCGCTCGTGTCGATGGCCGGTTGGTCGGCGTCGGCGCGGCGGTCGCCGAAGAAGCCGACCATGAGCACGTCCGAGGAGTCCGCCAGCCCCGCCGGATCGCAGATCACGGTGCGACGGGCGAGCCCGTGGACCTCCCAGCTGATGACCTGCTGCGGCTCGAACGCGGTGTCGTCGCGGCCGGCCTGGCGGATGAGCGCTCGCAGGTCCTGGAGCAGATAGTTCAGGAGCGCGATGTCGCCCTCGTAGTGGCCGACTTCGGTGATCGGGTGACCGTCCACCTCGTCGTTGGGTCCCAGTCGCACGAGCATCGCGCGTCAGATTGGCGCGGGTCAGCCCCTCTGGCAAGGCCCATACCTTCTGGGGTCAGACCCCCGTACTTTCTCAGTCGGTGCAGGCCGGTGTGGGGGCGTCGCTCGCCGCGTAGATCGACGTATCGGCCAGGCGGCACAGGAAGGCGGCCATCTGGGTCCGGGTGACGTCGCCGTTCGGATCGAAACGGCCGTCGCCGACGCCCGTGGTGATCTCCTCGTCGGCCAACCACGCCACGGCCTCGCTGTAGAACTGCCCGCCAGAGACGTCGCTGAAGCCGGACGCAGCGGGGCCGGTCGGCTCGCCCATCAGGCGCCAGAGGAAGGTGGCCATCTGGCCGCGCGTGACAACGCCGTCAGGGTCGAATGCGGTGCGCGAGACGCCCGTCGTCACGCCTTCGGCGGCGAGCCACGCGACAGCGTCCGAGTAGAAGCGTCCGTCGCTCACGTCGGCGAAGCTCGCCGACGACGCAGCCGACGGTTCACCCATGAGCCGCCACAGGAACGTGGCCATCTGACCGCGACTCACCGACTGGTGGCCGCCGTAGGCCGACGGCGTGATGCCCGTCGTGATCTCGTTCGCGGCGAGCCACGCAACGGGGTCGGTGTAGTACTGCCCGGCTTCCACGTCGCAGAACGGGCCGCCGTGGGGTTCGTAGACCCAGGCCCGGTCACCGGCCACGCAGACCGTGTCGATGAAGAGGAAGCGCTGGGCTTCGGGGCATTCGCCGTCGCCGTCCGTGTCGCAGGAGGGGTATGACGGATAGTCGTGGAACGGCGGGTTCCAGCCGTGGTAGCCGACGTGGAGCACGCCGTCGTCCACGAAGGGTGCGGGCCCGCCGGGGCTGATCCGTTCGTCATCGGTCGACAGCAGCGGGTGCACCGAGTGCTCGGTGCAGGGACCGCCCGGGGTCGCACAGGTTGCCCACCCGGTCGCGTAGCTGACGGAGTCGTAGCGGTTCGCGGAGTAGGCCAGGAAGTACCCGTTGTCCCAGGCGGTCATCGACGGGTTCTCGATGACCGTGCCCTGCCAGGGCCGCTCGCCCTCGGTGGTCTCGAGAAGGAAGTGCACCGTGGACCCGGATCGCCACGCCGTTCCGTCATCGGTCAGCTGGCGCGACCAGAAGCCCGTGCGGCGCGACGCGAGCGTCGGATGGCCGACCGGCACACCCTCGTTCTTCCAGATCAGCCACGGAACGTCCTGCTCGTCGACGATCAGGAACGGATCGAGCGCACCGTTCGGGTCGGGCTCGCACACGAAGGGCGAGGCGCCGAACACCGTGAACGGGCCGAGTGGCGAGTCCGCCGTGGCGAGCGCGATGCAGCGGCGGCCGGCCGTGTGCGTCTGCGCGGCGAACGCGGCGAGGAAGTCACCGGTCGGAAGTTCGACGACCGAGGGCGCCCACACGCTCCAGCCGACATCGATCGTCGGCGACCAGGAGGGTCCGGTGCCGAGCGCGTCGCCGTGGGCCGTCCAGGTCTCGAGGTCCGGTGAGGTCATGACCGGCATGGACGAGCCGCCGGTCGTGGTGGCGTACGCGTAGAACGTGCCGTCCACCTCGATGATCGCCGGGTCCGCGAAGTTCTGGTCGTACGGCTCGCCCGGCTCGAACCAGGGCGCGCCGCGGTAGGCCGCCGCCGGCGAGATCAGCGCAGCGATCGCCGCGAGCGCGACAACGGCGCTGACGATCCGGCGTGACACGCGGCGATGGTTGGTGCGTACTCCCACAGCTCCCTGATCGGCGTCTTCGACACCGATCTTCAGTCATGCCCGCGCGCCCCCAGTGAACCACCCCACCCGTACGTTCCGGGGTCAGACCCCCGTACTTTCTCGCCGGAGTCGGCGAGGGCGCCGGCTGGCCGAGTGGGTGGTCTGGGCGGGACCGCTTGCGGCTGCCATCATGGTCAACGAACCCAGGGGGACCGCCATGGCCGATCACGATCTCATCATCCGGGGTGGCACCGTCGCCGACGGCACGGGCGCCGCGGTCCGCACCGCGGACGTCGCCGTCACCGACGGCGTGGTCACCGAGGTCGGCGCGGTCAGTGGGTCGGCCACCCGCGAGATCGACGCGGACGGCGCGCTCGTCGCGCCGGGCTTCGTCGACATCCACACCCACTACGACGGCCAGGCCACCTGGGACACCCGCATGCAGCCTTCGAGCTGGCACGGCGTCACCACCGTGGTCTTCGGCAACTGTGGTGTCGGCTTCGCGCCGGTGCACAACGCCGATCACAACAAGCTCGTCGAGCTCATGGAGGGGGTCGAGGACATTCCGGGTGCGGCGCTGCACGAAGGTCTCCAGTGGGGATGGAACTCCTTCGCCGACTATCTCGAGGCGTGCGACGGCCCCAAGGACATGGACATCGCGACCCAGGTTCCCCATGGCGCGCTGCGGCTCCACGTGATGGGGGAACGTGGCGCGAACCGCGAGGATGCGACGGCCGAGGACATCGGCGACATGGGCCGCCTGGCCGCCGAGGCGATCCAGGCCGGCGCCCTCGGCTTCTCCACCAGCCGCACGTCGAACCACAAGACCTCCACCGGTGACTTCACGCCGACCCTGACCGCCGCGGCCGAGGAGCTCGTCGGCATCGCGGAGGCGGTCGGCACGACCGGCACCGGCGTGTTCCAGCTCGTGAGCGATTTCGTGGACCGTGATCGCGAGTTCCAGATGTTCCGGGACATGTGCTCGGTGTCGGGCCGGCCCCTCTCGTTCACGATCGTCGAGAGCCCGAAGTCCGGCGACTTCCACCAGGACCTGCTCGGCAAGATCGAGGCGGCGCGGTCCGACGGTCTGCAGATCACCGGCCAGTGCCCGGTGCGGCCGATCGGCGTGCTGCTCGGCTTCGAGTGCACTCTGAACCCGTTCATGCGGAATCCGGTGTGGCAGGAGGTCGCTCACCTCGCGCCGGCCGAGCGGGTCGCTGCCCTCCAGGACCCGGATCGTCGCGCGCGCCTGCTCGAGGGCGCCGGTGGCACCGACAAGAACCTCGTCGGCGGTGGTCTCATCGAGAAGTTCGAGATCATGTTCGAGATGGGCGAGCGGCCGTACTACGAGCCGCCCGCCGACCAGACGGTCGTGCGTCGGGCCGCCGAGGCGGGCGTCACGGCCCAGGAGTTCGCCCTCGATCTGCTGTGCAAGCACGGCGGCACGAACATGCTGTGGCTGCCGTTCACCAACTACGGCCAGATGAATCTCGACGGCACCCGCGAGCTGCTGACCCACGACTTCACCGTTCCCGCGCTCAGCGACGGCGGCGCCCACGTCGGCACGATCTGCGACGGCTCGTTCCCGACGACCCTGCTCCAGCACTGGGGTCGCGAACGGCCCGACGGTCGTATCCCGGTCGAGTTCCTCGTGCAACGCCAGGCCCGCGACACCGCTCGGACGGTCGGCTTGTACGACCGTGGCGTGCTCGCCCCCGGCTATCGCGCCGACCTCAACGTGATCGACTTCGACAACCTGTCGGCTCGCGGCCCGGAGCTCGCCTACGACCTTCCCGCCGGTGGTCGGCGAGTCCTCCAGCGCGCCGATGGTTACCTGCACACGATCGTCGCCGGCGTCGAGACCTATGCCTCCGGCGAAGAGACCGGTGCGCTTCCCGGCCGTCTGATCCGCGGCGCCCAGCCCACCCCCGTCTAGGAGCCCACGATGTCCACCACCCTCACCGCCGACGAGGTCCGCCCGCTCGAGACCCACGCCAACTGGACGGCATCCGACATCGCCGACGCGGAGGAGTGGACGTACCGACTCTCCGCCGCGGAGATCGCCGAACTCGCGGCGGCGCTCGCGGAGGCGCGATCGCACACGGACGAGGTGCTCGATGTCCGCAAGGAGCACTTCCCGCTCCCCACCCTGTCGCCGGTCCTCGCGGGTCTCGCCGAGGAGCTCATCAACGGTCGAGGGTTCCAGCGCATCTCCGCGTTGCCTGTCGAGCGCGTGGGCTTCGAGGACGCGTCGTGGATGTATTGGGGCATCGGGCTTCATCTCGGCGTGCCGTGGCCCCAGAACGTGAAGGGCCACCTCCTCGGTGATGTGAAGGACCAGGGAAAGCGTCCCGACGACCCGACCGCCCGCGGCAACGAGCTCGGTGGCGTCGCCCAGGCGTTCCACTCCGACGGCTCCGATCTCGTCGGACTCATGTGCCTCGATCCCGGGGTGTCCGGCGGCGAGAGCCTCGTCGCGAACGCGGTGGGGGCGTACAACAAGCTGGTGGACGAGGACCCGGAGCTCGCCGGCGAGCTGTTCGCCGGGCTTCCCTACGATTTCCGCGGCGAGCAGGCCGACGGCGCGACGCCCTTCTACCACGTCCCGGTTTTCTCCGAGCACGGGGATCGTCTGTTCGTCCGCTACATCCGGCCCTACATCGAGGCGTCGCAGCGTCACGACGACGCCCCGCGGCTCAGCGACGGCCAGCGAGCGGCGATGGACGCCTACGACGCCCACATCTACGACCGCGACAATCGTGTCGAGATGACGTTCGAGCCCGGCGACATGCAGTTCGTGAACAACTACCACGTGCTCCACGGGCGCAAGGCCTACGAGGACGATGCCGAAGCGGGTCGGGTTCGCTGGCTCAAGCGGCTGTGGCTGGCGACGGAGATCCTGCGGCCGGAGGACCGTCCGGACCGGTTCCAGGCGGCGGGTTCGACTGCGCACTGGAGCTCGAAGCGCACCAAGGCGTGACCCCCTCCCGTTCTGGGTGAACGGGGGCGCGGTTTCCGGTCCTCTGTTCACCCAGAACGCAGGAGGGGGAGGGCGGTTCGGCTGAGCTTCCCCGGGTGGGCGAACCGCGTTAGGTTCCGGCGCATGAAATATGCCGCACCTACCACGGTGGACGAGGCGGTCGGGGTCCTGGCGGGCGATGCCGACGCCCGGGTCTTCGCCGGAGCCACCGATCTGATCCCGCAGATTCGTTCGGGTCGACCTGAGCCGTCCGTGCTCGTCGACCTCAAGCGGATCGATCGCCTCGTCGGCGCCACCGAGTCCGGCGGCACGTGGACAGTCGGCGCGGCGACGCCCACCTCCACCCTCACCGCCGACGCGGCGTTCACCGCAGCGTTCCCGGGCCTGTCCGAGGCCAGCGGCCTGATCGGGTCCGATCAGATCCAGAACCGGTCCAGCTGGGGGGGCAACCTGTGCAACGCCTCGCCCGCCGCGGACTCCGTGCCCGCGCTACTCGCCAACGACGCCCGGGCGGTCATCGCCGGCAGCGGCGGCGAACGCACCGTTCCGGTCGACGAGGTCGTCACGGGGCCCGGCCAGACCTCCCTCGCCGCCGACGAGTTCGTCGTCGAGTTCGAGGTCGACACGCCGCCGGCCAACACCGCGGACGCCTACCTGCGGCTGATCCCCCGTACGGAGATGGACATTGCCGTGGTCGGTGCCGCTGTGCGGGTCACCATGGACGGCGACACCTGCACGGCGGCGTCCGTGGTCCTCGGAGCCGTGGCCCCCACGGTCGTGCGGGTCCCCGATGCCGAGGCCGCCCTCGTGGGCTCGACCCTCGATGACGCGACGCTCGATGCCGTCGCCGCGGCGGCATCCGCCGCCTGCAACCCGATCGACGACAAGCGCGGCACCATCGAGTACCGCACCCAGGTGGCCGGGGTGCTGGCCAAGCGAGCTGCGAAGATCGCGGCAGAGCGCGCCAACGGAGGAGCCAACTCGTGAGCCGGACCCATGTGAACTGCACCGTCAACGGCGATGCCGTCGACTTTCTCGCCAGCGACTCGACGTCGCTGCTCGACGCGTTGCGCGACGAGCTCGACCTGACCGGAGCGAAGGAGGGCTGCGGCACGGGTGACTGTGGCGCCTGCTCGATCATCGTCGACGGGAAGCTCAACTGCTCCTGCCTGATGTTCGCCGCCGAGGCGGAGGGCACCGAGATCGTCACGGTGGAGGGGATCGCCGACGGCGACCAACTCCATCCCCTGCAGCAGACGTTCCTCGAGGGTGCGGCCCTTCAGTGCGGCGTCTGCACCCCCGGGTTCCTCGTGGCGGCCAAGGTGCTGCTCGACGAGAACCCGTCGCCCACCGAGACCGAGATCCGCTACGCCCTCGCCGGCAACCTCTGCCGGTGCACCGGGTACGACAAGATCATCCGTTCCGTCCAAGAAGCCGCCGTACAGATCGGAGCCGGCACGTGACCGCAACCGAGAACCCCCCAACCAAGTACAAGTACGTCGGCACCCGGCCGATCCGTCACGACGGCCTCGACAAGGTCGTCGGCAAGGCCCGCTTCGCCGCGGACCTGAACCTGCCGGGTCAGCTCCGCGGTGCGATCGTCCGCTCGCCGCACGCCCACGCCAGGATCCTGTCGATCGACACGAGTGCGGCCGAGGCGATGCCGGGGGTGAAGTCGGTCGTCACCGGCGCGGACTATCCCGAGATCGACATCAACGATCCGATCTTCGACGAGGCGATCAACGTGATCGCCCGTGACGAGGCGCTGTACCACGGTCACGCCGTCGCGGC
>BQJV01000028.1 GCA_021604885.1 Acidimicrobiales bacterium | reverse complement strand
CGGTACCAGACCTCGATCAGGCCGAGGAGTACGGGCACGTTCCGATCGAGCGGCGCGGTGGCGAAATGCTCGTCGACCGTGCGGAACCCGGCCAGGAACTCCTGGAAGGCCTCGGCGCCGATGGCGAGCATCAACGACAGCCCGATCGCCGAGTCGACGGAGTAGCGGCCGCCGACCCAGTCCCAGAAGCCGAACATGTTGTTCGTGTCGATGCCGAACGCGGCGACCTCGGCCACGTTGGTCGACACGGCGACGAAGTGTTTCGCCACGGCCTCGTCGCCGAGCGCGGCGGTGAGCCAGCCCCGTGCCGAGCGGGCGTTGGTCAGCGTCTCCTGTGTCGTGAACGTCTTCGACGAGATCACGAACAAGGTGGTGGCCGGATCGAGGTCGGCCAGGGCGGCGGCGATGTCGCTGCCGTCGACGTTGCTGACGAACCGGCAGCGGAGGCGGGGGTGGCGGTGGGCGGCGAGGGCTTCGTAGGCCATGACCGGCCCGAGGTCGGAACCGCCGATGCCGATGTTGACGATCGTCTCGATCGCGGCGCCCGTGTGTCCGACCCAGTCGCCGTCGCGCACCCGGTCGGTGAACGCGGTCATCTTGCGGAGGACGTCGTGGACGTCGGTCACGACATTGTGCGTCGCGGCCGTGTCTCCGTCGACCTCGATCACGCGATCGTCGGCGGAGCGCAGGGCGGTGTGGAGGACGGCGCGATCCTCGGTGGTGTTGATCCGCTCGCCCCGCAGCATGGCTTCGACACGATCCGTGAGGCCGGCCCGCTCGGCGAGGGCGACGAGCGCGTCGAGGGTCTCGGCAGTCACCCGGTGCTTCGAGAGGTCGACGACCAGGTCGCCCACGGTGAACGTCAACGCGTCGGCGCGGCCCGGATCGTCGAACAGCCGACGCAGTTCGAGCGCGCCGAAGTCCGCCGCGAGCGCGGTCACCGCATGCCATTCCTCGGTCGTCGTGATGTCCATCGGGCCTTTCGGGGGTTGCTTCGCCACGCCCATTCTCGCGGCTGGGGCCGCGTTGGCGGTGCCGCGTGGGTCCATCGACTCATCTTCCGGGCGGTCTTGAGCCGCATGGCTCATGGAGCGCGACCCCTGGTCATCCGTAGTCTCGGTAGCGGACGAATCATGGCCAACCTCACGACACGCATCCTCATCCTCGCGACCGCCGTGGGCATCCTCGCGGGCGTCAACATCGTCCGGCCGTGGGAGGACGATGGCCCGTCCACCCAGCTGGGCACCGCGGGGGTCGAGCTCGGCGAGGACACGGCTCGCATCGTCGAGCGGGTGGCCTACCGCCAGGAGGTCGAACGCGTCGGTGACGTGATCGTCATCGACGGCCAGCCCCGCGACGATGTCGCGGCTGATCTCGACGAGCTGTGGGCCATCGTCGACGCCACCTGGCCGACCTCCCTGCGCGACGAACTCGCCCAGCTCTCGGTCGTGCGCGAGGACGAGCGCGGCCTCGTCGGCGTCGTGCACCCCTCGGTCACTGGCGGCTGGATCCTCAGCCTCGACATCGCGGATGTCGACGATCGCGCCCTGATCGAGGAAACGATCGTCCACGAGCTCTCCCACGTCGTCACCCTCGACAACGAGGTCTTCACCTTCGGCGAGGTCGACGGCTGCTCCGGCACGCAGATCGCCCTCGGCTGCGCCGTCGCCGGCTCGGTGCTGTCGGCGTTCGCCGAGCGCTTCTGGCCGGGCGACGTCGGCAGCACGCAGGCCGAGGAGTTCGTCAACGACTACGCGTCGACCGCGGCCCACGAGGATCTCGCCGAGACCTTCACCGGCTGGGTGCTCGGCTGGCCCCTCGAAGGCGCGACCGTCGAGGCCAAGATCGCGATGCTGTCGGCCGACCCCGACCTCGCCGCCCTTGCCGCCGATCTCCGCGCCCGGCTCCTGGCCTGAACGCGAAACGGACCGCCCGAAGGCGGCCCGCTCGACGATCGTTTTCTCGAAGACCGGCTACTCGGAGGCTGACTCGCTGCCGCCGCCCGCGCCGCGAGCCTGCTGGAGCAGCTCGTGGATCTCCGCGACGGTGAGGCCGCCCAGGTTGTCGATGCCCTCTTCCTCGGCGACGTGGACGAATTCCTCGAGCACCTCGAGCTCCTCGGCGATGCCGTCGGCGTCGATCTGGTCGCCGCCGAACTGCGAGCGCTCGTGGAACACCGAGGCGGCGAGCTCCTCGACCGAGAGGCTGCTGGCGAAGCCGCCCATGCTGGAGCCGAACGAGCCGACCGTGCGCTGGCCGGCCGGGCGGTCGGCACTGCCGTAGAGGTTGGTGCCCTCGGCCGCCTCGGTGCCGGCGGAGCCGTTGGCGACCCAGGCGATGTGACCGGCGAGGCCGTCGTAGGCGTCGCCGGCGGTGTACACCGGGAACGTGAGCAGCACCTCGCCGCCGTTGAGCTGACGACCGCTGCCGCCTGCGCCGCCGCCGCCGTGGCAACCGGCGCAGCTTCCGGCGTAGACCTCTTCACCCTCGAAGGCGAAGCCGCCGGTGGTCGGCGGGTTCTCGAGATAGCCGACGTAGTAGATCGCCCAGATCGGCAGGAAGAGCAGCACGGGCATGACCCACACGGGGATGGTCTTGCGGGCCTTGGCGGCCGCGACCATCGGGGTGTCGGGAATCGGTTCGGGCTCGGGCTCCGGCTCGGCGGGAACGGCCGCGGCGGCGGGCACCGGCGCGCTGGCCGCGAGAGCAGCCTCGGCGGCCGGGGCGTCGTCGGACGCGGCGTCGCCGCCTTCACCGCTGAGGCGGGCACGGGCTTCTGCGGCCTTCTTGAGAAGGTGCTCGGGAACTTCGGTCACCGTCGTCTCCGGTGCGGGGTCGAGTACAGGGGTCTGTCGATCGTGAACGAGCGCAGACCGCTCGAAGGATAGAGGCAGTGTCGCACGTCCGAACAACTCGGAGACGGACTTGTCGGCCCCGTGGGAAATCCGCGGCGCCGGATTGGGTTCGCGCGCATTTTCCCGTGGTAAACCTTCGGCCAACCCGAGTGGTCCGCCACCTCGGGTCTACACTTGTGCGTGGATTCACGAACTCGTGAAAGCTGTGTAGTGCAGCCAGTTTGTTCAGCCCGTCCGTCTACCCCAGTTCTCCACCGGAGTCCCCGTGGTCGCCTTCACTCTGTCCAGCCTGATCATGCTCGCCATCACCGGTGGAATCGTCGCGTACTCGAAGCGCCGTCCGGTCGGTCAACCCCACACCTGGGGCGAGGCGATGCTGGGCTCGTTCATCGTGTTCTTCCTGCTCTTCTGGGCCTACGGCGTCGTCCCGCACCAGTGGCTGGTGTGGGCGGAGAACGAGCTCAACTGGCGCTCCGACAAGTTCTTCCACGGTCCCGGCGGGATCCTGAAGCCGCAGTCGGCTGACGGTTGGAACCCGATCACGATCAACTATCTCCACATCGAGCACATCATCGCCGTCGTCATCTACGGCGTGATCCTGGGCGGCAACATCGCGCTCTGGTCGATGTGGCAGAACCGCGGCAAGGCGCAGGAAGCCGCCGCCCCGGCCCGCTCCACGTTCGGCCGTCCGCTGGTGAAGGAGGGTTCGTCGTCGTGACCACGACCGATGCGAACCCGCCGATGCCGGAGTTCCGCGACGACTACGTCCTGCAGGAAGTGGACGCCGCGTGGCTGTCCCAGGCGGTCAAGCCGAAGCAGTTCATCCACATCGACCAGTCCGAGTGCATCATGTGCGAGGGCTGTGTCGACATCTGCCCGTGGAAGTGCATCTTCATGGTGCGCCCCGACGCCATCGACGAGGCGATCGGCACGGAGCAGCCCGGGCTCGACCCGAACGACCATGTCATCTTCACCATCGACGACGACGTGTGCACCCGGTGCGCACTCTGCGTCGATCGCTGCCCCACGGGTGTGATCATCCTCGGCAAGATCGGCGACCCCGCCGCGGCCGGCGACTCGCACCAGCGCACGAATTCCCACGGCTACGGATACGGAATGCGCCTCGGCTGAGGCTCTGACCACACGACCAGACAGACAAAGCGAACCTTCTCATGGCAACCGACACCGACGACGAGATCCAGAAGCCGCTCCCACAGCGGATGCAGGACTCCATGTCCCAGCTCGGCGACGACATCGTCTCCAGCCAGGCCTGGAACTCCATCTTCCGCCCCGGCTCGATCTTCCGGAAGGGCTACACCGACAGCCCGCGTAACCGCTCTTACGTCATCATGAACTCGGTGATGTACCACCTCCACCCGGTGAAGGTGAAGCGCCACGCGGTCAAGGTCTCCTACACCCTCTGCCTCGGCGGGCTCAGCTTCTTCCTGTTCATCCTGCTGACGGTCACCGGCATCTTCCTGATGTTCTTCTACCGCCCGACCGCGGCGGCAGCGTGGGACGACATCTACACGCTGCAGACTTCGGTCACCTTCGGTCTGCTCGTGCGAAACATGCATCGATGGGGTGCGCACCTCATGGTGCTCACCGTGTTCCTCCACATGGCGCGCGTCTTCTACCACGGCGCCTACAAGCCACCTCGCGAGTTCAACTGGGTCATCGGCGTGATCCTGCTGACCCTCACCCTGCTGCTCTCGTTCACCGGCTATCTGCTGCCCTGGGATCAGCTCGCGCTCTGGGCGGTGACGGTGGGTACCAACATGATGGGGTACACACCGGTATTCGGCGACCAGGTGCGATTCGTGCTGCTCGGCGGCGTCGAGATCGGCACGGACACGTTGTTGAGATGGTACGTACTGCACGTCCTCATGCTCCCGTTCGTGATCGTCATCTTCATGGCGATCCACTTCTGGCGGGTCCGCAAGGATGGCGGCATCTCGGGTCCGCTGTAAGGAGGGTTTGAACGATGACTGAGGTTCCAGAACATCTCCGCAAGCGTGCCGAGGAGGCCCGGGCGAAGGCCGCCGCGGCCAAGGCGTCCGACGACGCGCCGGCCGAAGAGGCCGAGCTGACCGCCGAACAGCAGGCAGCCGCGTCGAAGATCCCCGCGCACCTGCTCGAGCGCTCGAAGGCCGCCAAGGCGAAGGCCGACGGTGGCGATGGTGGTGGTGGCGCCGCCGTCGAGACCGCGGCGCCCGCCGCCGCACCGGCGGCCGCATCGGCGGGGCCCCTGCCCACCGGCCCCGGTGGTCACACCCAACGCCTGCTGACCGTCGTGAAGTCCGGCTCGATTCAGGACGTCAAGGCGATGCCGCAGGACAAGGTCCACGTGTGGCCCCACCTGCTCGTCATCGAATTCGCCGCCGCGCTGTTTATCACGGCGTTCACCCTGATCTTCTCGATCTTCGTCAACGCTCCGCTGCTCGAGCTCGCGAACTTCAACGAGACGCCGAACCCATCGAAGGCCCCCTGGTACTTCCTCGGCCTGCAGGAACTGCTTACGATGTTCCACCCGATGGTCGCCGGTGTGACCATTCCGGGCATCGGCATCTTCTTGCTGATCCTCGCGCCGTATATCGACAAGAACCCGTCCAACAAGCCCGAGGACCGCAAGTTCGCGGTGTCGTTGATGACGATTCACCTCATGTTCTGGGCGGTTCTCGTCATGATCGGCTCGTTCTTCCGAGGTCCCGGATTCAACTTCGTCTTCCCTTGGGAAGCCGGCCTCTTCTTCGAGCTGTGATGAACGACCACCGAACCGCTGCGTCTGGGCTCACGCCCGGAGCCAATCTGGGGATGAGCCCCCGAGGAGGCAACTGAGATGGAAATCGTCGCAATCGTCATCCTGGCCGTGCTGGCCCTGATCGGGATCGGCGCGGGCCTGCGGTCACGCCAGAGCAACCAGGCCGTCGGCATGCTGTCGCGAGAGACCCGATCGCGTGACGAAGCGTCTACGGCGCTGGGTTCCGCGGACGAACTCACCGGCAAGCAGGTCGAGAAGGCCGCCCTGCTCGAGCGCAAGGCCGCGTCCAAGGAGCTCGAGCTCGCCGGTCGCGGCGCCCCGCCGGCCCCCTACGTCCCGCCGGACCCCGAGCTGATCGGCGTCACCCGTCGCCAGTTCTTCAACCGCTCGATCGTGTTGATGTTCACCCTCGGCCTGTCCAGCTTCGGCGCCGCGTGCATCGCGTTCCTCTGGCCCCAGCTCGGTGGCGGCTTCGGCTCGGCCATCAAGGTCGGTCTCGTGAGCGACCTGCTCGGCCAGATCCGCAGCAGCAACGGCTTCCTCTACAAGGCCGAGGGCCGTATGTGGCTCACGGAGTATCCGAACGGCGCCGTCGAGAAGGCCAACGCCGTCTACTCCGGTGCCGAGCTCTCCGGCATGACCGCCGGCTTCCAGCTCGGACTCGACGGCGGCATCATCGCTCTCTACCAGAAGTGCCCGCACCTCGGTTGCCGCGTGCCCAGCTGTGCCACCTCGCAGTGGTTCGAGTGCCCGTGCCACGGCTCGCAGTACAACCAGGTCGGCGAGAAGCGTGGCGGTCCCGCCCCTCGCGGCATGGATCGCTTCGCCATGACCATCGGCGCCGACGGCTCCCTCACCGTCGACACCGGCTCCATCATCCAGGGTCCCGCCATCGGGACCAACACCACCGGTCAGGAAGCCGAAGGGCCCAACTGCATCGGTCAGGCCTCCCACTAGTAACCTCCCTCCGTTCCCGTCCAGACAGTCTCGAGAACCCTTCCAACGCGCATGCTGCTCGCTGCATCTACACAACGAACCATTGGCTTCGCGATTCTCGCGATCGTCTTCATCGGTGGGCTCGTCTACCTCTTCTTCAACATCCGTGCGGCCAAGGCCGAGGTCGGGTCGGAGGTTGAGCTGGCGGCCAACCGCGCGCCCGCACTGCGAGACGAGGACCTCGAAGGTCGACGTCTCGATCTCGCACTGGCCGCGAACCTGGCGATGCTCACGATCATTGCGATCGCGCTTCCCTTCTACTGGCTCGGTGAGCCGGGTCGTGAAGAGGGCCGCAATGTCGACACCGACCGGATCTTCACGAATCGCGGCGAGGACATCTACCTCAACGGCGCCGAGTGCGTCGCCTGCCACGGTGCGGCCGGCGCCGGTGGTTCCACCAGCACCGCGCTGACCACCGACGACGGCGCGTTCGTGGCTCAGGTCGTCTGGAAGGCACCGGCGCTCAACACCCTTCTGTCCCGGTTCTCCGAGGACGAGGTGCTCCACACGCTCAACTTCGGTCGCAACGGTGTGATGCCGGCCTGGGGTGCGGGCGGCGGTGGTCCACTGACCGACCAGCAGCTCGAAGAAGTCGTCTTCTATATCCGCTCGATCCAGATCGACGGCGACACCATCGCCAGTGAGGTCGAAGCCGGCGTGCTCCAGCGGGCCGAGGAGTATGTGGTCGAGGGCGCCGACGATGCCGGTGCATTCGTCTACGACACCCCGGCCCTCACCGAACTACGCGAAGCCACGGCGGAGCAGCTCGACGCGACACTCGCCGTCGAGGCCGACGACCTCGACTGTGCCGACTATCCCGAGCTCCCGATCGCCGACGAAGACGGCAACTTCGACGAGGCAAAGGTCGAGGCGCGAGAGGCGTTCGAGGAAACAGCCTCCGAAGAGGAGCTGGCCGAGGCCGCTCTTTGCGACGACCTCACGGCCGCCACTGACCGTTTCAATGAGGCGAACGCGGCCGCCGGCGACGAGATCGAAACCACGGCGATCGACTTCCTCGCCGAGGCCGATGCCGCCCGCGCCGCGGCCGAGATGATGGCCCTCGACGAGGACGGATCGCTCGAAGGCGACGCCCTGCGTTGGGCCACGCTGGAACTCCTGTCCGACCCGAACGGGGGCGTGCCGAACGTCGAGGCCTACTGGCAGTACGGCGAGTTCATCTTCACGAACCCGGCCGCCAACGGCACCTACAGCTGCGCCCGCTGCCACACCTTCGGCTTCAGCTACGACGCGGCGGAGCGCTACACGCTGCGGGCCAACGGCACCATCGTGTCGCCGCTCGACGAGTACGTCCAGGGCGACGGCTACTTCGGCCCGAACCTCCGCGGTGGGTCGACCACCCAGCAGTTCGAGACCGCCCGCACCCACGCCCAGTTCATCGAATCCGGCCAGACCATCGGCGTTGCCTATGGCCGGGGCGGTTCCGGTGGCAACGGCCAGATGCCCGGTTTCGGTCCCCGCACCGAGACCGACGCCGTCGGCCCATCCGTCGGCAGTGAAGACGAGTTCTTCTACCCGGCCACGCTCACCTCAGATCAGATCGACGCGATCGTCGCGTTCGAGAGGACCCTTCCGTAATGCAGATGATCGACCTCATCGCCGGTCTCGCCTGGGACCCTGAAATCCGCGGCTTCCTCGCCGTGCTCACGGGCGTCGTCGTCCTCATGGGCTCGGTGTGGCTGCTGCTCGCCACCAACTCGGGCACCCGCCTCGGCACGCTCATCGCGGGCGCCGGCTTCTTCGGCTGGATGGCCATCATGGGCAGCGTCTGGTGGATCTACGGCATCGGTTACGCCGGTGATCGTCCCGTGTTCCAGGAGCTCGAGATCGTCGAGGAGAACCAGGAGACCGGCGGTCACCTCGACTTCGCCGAGAACGATGTCGCGGAGACGCTCGCGTCGGGCGAGCTCCCGACCGCCCAGGAGGTCCTGCTCGCCAAGGCCGCGGAGTTGAGCGAGACCAACGCGGAATACGTCGAGCTCATCGACGGCGAGCTCTCGGTCAACGTCCAGGCCATGTCCGAATCGAGCGACCAGGACATCATCGACTTCGGCGTGGCGTGGCTCGACTTCGGTGTGCTCACCGAAGACCTCCTCACGGGCGACCAGACCGATGGCCTCGACGCCGCGGAAGTCGAGTTGCTCCTCGCGGCGGAGAACGAGAAGAACAGCGAGACGAGCCTGTCGGAGCTGGCCGCGGTCGCGCCTCACATCGTCCCCGCCGACCTCGAGGAGCTCGGCGAATGGCGCCTGCTGTCCACCGCCGAGATGGGTGAGGCGCAGGCTTCGGCGATCGCCTTCCTGCTCGAGAGCGGCGAGTACTCGTTCGATGCACAGACCGAGTTCAAGATCCTCAACGGCTATGCGTCCGGTGGCAAGGAGGGCCTCCCTGAGGACCCGAACCGTTGGGACCGCGTGTGGACGCAGATCCGCTCCGCGCTCACCATCAAGCACCCGACCGGCTACGCCATCATCCAGGTGCAGGCCGTCACCGAGGAATCGATCGACAACCTCCCGGGCACCGCACCGAAGCGCCCGGTCGCCGATCCCGACGAGCCGGTGATCTCGGTGGTCATGATCCGGGACCTGGGCAACCTTCGTCAGCTCCCCGCCCTCGTCACGATCGGTTCGCTGCTGATCTTCCTGGCGTTCTGTTACATGCTCCACGAACGCGACAAGGTCGAGATGGCCAGGCGAGCCGAGTTCGCCGTGGCGGGCTAGGGGTCAGGCCGTGCTCGGCCAGTACCTCCCGCTCCTCTTCCTGCTGATCGTCGCGGCCCTGTTCGCGGCGGGATCCTTTCTCGCGTCCGGTCTGCTCGCGCCGCGCAACCCCACAGTCGCCAAACAGGCGCCCTACGAGTGCGGCATCGTGCCGACCCGCGAAACCCCCGAACGCTTCCCCGTCCGCTTCTTCCTCGTCGCGATGATCTTCATCGTCTTCGACATCGAGATCATCTTCTTCTACCCGTGGGCGATCGCCCAGGGCGGCCTCGGCATCTTCGGCCTCGTGCTGATCATGGTCTTCTCGTTCGCCGTGTTCGAGTCGTTCGTCTACCTGATCGGCAACGGCGCGCTCGAGTGGGGGCCCATCAAGCAGATCGCACCCCCGTCGGAGATGACCTCGCCCGAGCGCACCCTCGAGTCCACGATCCGCCGGGTCGGTCTCGAAGATCGCGGCGTCGCCGATGCTGCCGGCACCGAAGCCGCCGAGACCGACGCTCACGGAGAGGCTGCCTGATGAAGCTGCCGATCCTGGGGGACACCACCGACATCGCCAACGACGGTCTCGGTGGACTCGAGCACAACTTCATCACCTCGAACGTCGAGTCGCTCATCAACTGGGCGCGTCGGCGCAGTACGTGGCCGGCCACGTTCGGCCTCGCCTGTTGCGCGTTGGAGATGATGGCCACGGGCGCCGCCCACTACGACCTCGCCCGCTACGGCATGGAGACCTTCCGAGCGTCGCCGCGTCAGGCCGATCTCATGATCGTCGCCGGTCGTGTCAGCCAGAAGATGGCGCCGATCCTGCGCCAGGTCTACGACCAGATGATGGAACCCAAGTGGGTCATCTCGATGGGCGTGTGTGCTTCCTCGGGCGGCATGTTCAACAACTACGCGATCGTGCAGGGTGTCGACCAGGTCGTCCCGGTCGACGTCTACGCCCCCGGCTGCCCGCCCGGCCCGGAGACCCTCATGCACGCGATCTTCACGCTGCACGAGAAGATCGAGAACGACGAGATCCTCAAGCGACGGGACGAGAACGGCGGCGGTGCCGGGATCGTCATCGAACAGCGCGACGGCCAGAGCGCCGGCCTCACCATCGGGAGCTGAGGGTGAGCGACGAGGAGACCACAGCCGACGATACGGCTGACGACGAGACGCCCGCGCCGGAATCGGCGGCGCCGGAAGCGGACATTTCCAGCGACGCCGACGAATCGGGATCGGCGGCGCCGTCCGCCGAACGATATGGCGCCGTTCTGGCCGACGATGGTGTGCTGCACACCGACGCGGAGGGCTACCTCGACGTCGCCGCCGCGGCCAAGGACGACGGGTTCGACCAGCTGATCGACCTGACCGCCGTGGACTATCTCACCTTCGCCGCGCCGCGCGGTTTGCCTGCCGGACACGCGGCCGAACGGTTCGAGGTCGTCACGCAACTGATCAACCACGAGTCGGGCGAACGGATCCTGCTCCGCGTCCAAGTCGCGGCCGACGAGCCGATGGTGCCGTCACTGTTCGACCTCTGGCCGGGGGCGGAGGCGCTCGAGCGTGAGGTCTACGACATGTTCGGCATCGAGTTCGCCGAGCACCCCGACCTGAGCCGGATCCTCATGCCCGAGGACTGGATCGGTCATCCGCTCCGGAAGGACTATGCGGTCGGGAGCATCCCGGTGCAGTTCAAGGCAGCGAGCAACATCCGATGAGCCGCACGGCGCGAAGCCAGAAGGCGACGGTGGAGCAGTGACGGCTGAACGCGTGCTCCGGCGCGGTGACGATTCCGCGGTGCTGCGGCTCTCGGAGGCCGAAGCGGCCGAGATCGGCAATGACCCGACCACGCCACTCGACGACGAGCGCGTGCTGCTCAACATGGGCCCGTCGCATCCGTCGACCCACGGCGTGCTGCGGCTGATGCTCGAGATGGAGGGGGAGACCGTGCTGCGGTCGAAGCCCGTCGTCGGCTATCTCCACACCGGCATGGAGAAGCAGGCCGAGCAGCTCACCTACCTCCAGGGCTGCACCAACGTCACCCGCATGGACTACGCCTCGCCGTTGTTCAGCGAGCTCGCCTTCTCCCTCGCGACCGAGAAGCTCCTCGGCATCGAGGTGCCCGAGCGGGCCACCTGGATCCGCATGCTGATGTGCGAGCTCAACCGCATGTCGTCGCACCTGCTCTTCATGGCCACCAACGGCATGGATCTCGGCGCGGTCGGCATGATGATCTATGGCTGGCGGGAAAGGGAGGAAGTACTCAGGTTTTTCGAGATCGTCACCGGCCTGCGGATGAACCACAACTACATCCGACCCGGTGGTGTCGCCGCCGACCTGCCCGACGGGTGGGAGGACGAGGTCGTCCGCATCCTCGACATCACCGCTCCTCGTCTCGACGAGTACGACGTGCTCATGACCGGGCAGCCGATCTGGCGTGACCGGCTCCAGGGTGTCGGCGTGATGAACAGCGACGAGGCGCTGGCGCTCTCCGCGACCGGCCCGCTCCTGCGGTCCACCGGCTACGCCTGGGACCTGCGCCGCCACGAGTCCTACCTCGCCTACGACGAGGTCGACTTCGACGTGATCGTCGGCACCTACGGCGACTGCTACGACCGCTACGCGATCCGCCTCAACGAGATCCGCGAATCGATGAAGATCGTCCGCCAGATCGTCGACAAGATGCCCGGCGGCGACTATCGGGTGCAGGACAAGAAGGTCACCCCGCCGCCGCGGGTGCGCATCGACGAGTCGATGGAAGCGCTCATCCACCACTTCAAGATCTTCACCGAGGGCTTCAAGGTCCCGGTCGGCGAGGCCTACGCCTCCGTCGAGTCGCCCCGCGGTGAGCTCGGCGTCTACATCGTGTCCGACGGCACCGCGACGCCGTACCGCATGCACGTGCGGGGGCCGTCGTTCATCAACCTCCAGACGATGCCGCATCTCATGAAGGACGGCCTGATCGCCGACGGCGTGGCGATCATCTCGTCCGTCGATCCGATCATGGGCGAGGTGGACCGATGAGTCGTTTCTCCGACGCCAACCTCGCCATCGCCGACGACATCATCTCGCGCTACCCGGTGAAGAAGTCCGCGCTGATCCCGTTGTTGCATCTCGCCCAGGAGCAGGAGGGCTACGTCACCGACGACGCGATGCGTCACATCGCCGAGCTCACCGACACCACGCCGGCCGAGGTGAAGGGCACGGGTTCGTTCTACGAGATGTTCAAGTTCCACCCGGTGGGCGCCTACATGGTCAACGTGTGCACCAACCTCTCGTGTCAGCTGCTCGGCGGCGAGGAACTGCTCGACCACGCGGAGAAGACCCTCGGCGTGAAGGCCGGCGGCACGACCGCCGACGGGATGTTCACCCTCGAGGACGTCGAGTGCATCGCGGCGTGCACCGAGGCGCCCTGCCTCCAGGTGAACTACCGCTACAAGCTGCGCATCAGCCACGACGAGTTCGACGAGATGATCGCCGACCTGCGCGCCGGCAAGGCGGGCGACATCCCCGAGCACGGCACCCTGGCCACGATCCGACAGTCGATCCCCGCGGGGATGGGCGCCGGCATCGTGCCGCCCGAGGAGGCCTCCGAGGCCCCGGTGTGGCTCGCCCGCAACGACAGCCCGGACGGGGAGAGCTGATGCCGACGCACGCCTACGTCCCGCACGCCCCCGGCTATGTCGACAACGACGGGCCGAAGATCGTCACCTCCCGGTTCCCGCACGAGGACAGCTACACCCTCGAGCGCTACGAGGCGACCGGCGGCTACGACGGCCTGCGCGCCGCGCTCGCCAAGAAGCCGTCCGAGGTCCACGACGACGTGCGCGAGGCCACGGTGCTCGGTCGCGGTGGCGCCGGCTTCCCGGCCGGCGTCAAGTGGGGCTTCATGCCCCCCGGCAAGTACCCGTACTACCTCGTGGTCAACGGCGATGAGTCCGAGCCCGGCACCTACAAGGACCGCCTCCTCATGGAGCGCGACCCGCACCAGTTGATCGAGGGCTGCCTCATCACCTGTTACGCGCTCGGCCTCGCTCAGTGCTTCCTCTATGTGCGCGGCGAGATGGCGCTCGCCCAGGAACGCATCGCCGTCGCGCTCAACGACGCCTACGCGAAAGGCCTCGTCGGCAAGAACATCCTCGGCACCGACTTCTCCGTCGACATCACCCTCACGTGGGGCGCCGGCGCCTACATCGTGGGTGAGGAGACGGCGCTCATCGAGTCGCTCGAGGGCAACCGGGGCATGCCCCGCCTCAAGCCGCCCTACTTCCCGGCGGCGATCGGTCTCTACGGGCAGCCGACGATCGTCAACAACGTCGAGACGCTCAGCAACCTCCCGTGGCTGATGCTCAACGGGCCGAGCCAGTACAAGACCTACGGGTCCGAGGACTCGCCCGGCACCCGCATGATCGCGGTGTCCGGTCACGTCAACCGGCCCGGCGTCTACGAGATCGAGCAGGGCGTCACGACGTTCCGCGATCTCTTCTACTCCGACAACTTCTGTCAGGGCATCCGCGAGGGCCACGAGCTGAAGATGTTCGTTCCCGGTGGCGGGTCGGCCCCGTGGTTCTTCCCCGAACAGCTCGATCTGCCGCTCGAAGCCCGTCCCGTCGGCGCGGCCGGTTCGATGCTCGGGTCCGGCGCCATCATGGTGATGGACGAGACCACCGACGCGGTGAAGGCCGCGCTCCGGTTGGTCCGCTTCTACGCCCGTGAGTCCTGCGGCAAGTGCACGCCATGTCGTGAGGGCACCACCTGGGAGGAGCGCGTGCTCCAGCGGATCCTCGACGGCGAGGGTCGACCGAGCGACATCGACATGCTGCTCGACATCGCCGACAACATCTCGCCCGGCCCGTATCCGAACGCCGCCGATCCGAGCCAGGGCCTCGAGGCCGTGCCGTTCCCGCCGAAGCAGACCACCATCTGCCCGCTGGGCCCGTCGTCGGTCGCTCCGATCACCTCGACGATCCGCCGCTTCCGCCACGAGTACGAGGCGAAGATCACGAAGCGCGACTCGATCCCGGTGATGGCGGAGACCTCGGAGGGTGGATCGTGACCGACATCCAGGACGACGTCTCCACCGTTGCCGTCACCATCGACGGGGTCGAGATCCAGGCGAACCCGGGCGAGTTGCTGATCGACGCCGCCGAACGCCACGGCACCTACATCCCACGCTTCTGTCACCACTCCCGCATGAACCCGGTCGGCATGTGCCGCATGTGTCTGGTCGAGGTCGACACGGGCCGCGGGCCGGCGCTCCAGCCGAGCTGCATGGCCCCGGTGAGCGACGGCATGACAGTCGAGACCGAGACCGACACGGTGAAGAAGGCGCAGGACGGCGTCCTCGAGTTCCTCCTGATCAACCATCCGCTCGACTGTCCGGTCTGTGACAAGGGCGGCGAGTGCCCGCTCCAGGACCAGACGATGGCCTACGGGCCCGGCGAGTCGCGTTTCGTCGAGGAGAAGCGCCACTACGAGAAGCCGATTCCGATCAGCGACACGGTCTATCTCGACCGCGAACGCTGCATCCTCTGTGACCGCTGCACCCGCTTCGCCGACGAGGTGGCCGGCGACACGCTGATCCATTTCATGGACCGGGGCAACAACACCCAGGTCAACACGTTCCCGGACGAGCCGTTCGCCTCCTACTTCTCGGGCAACACCGTGCAGATCTGCCCGGTCGGCGCCCTCACCGCCAAGCCGTACCGCTTCAAGGCCCGCCCGTGGGACCTCGAGGAGACCGTCTCGACCGCGT
>BQJV01000027.1 GCA_021604885.1 Acidimicrobiales bacterium | reverse complement strand
AAGCGACTCACGCGGCCGCTTCACTTGCCTCATGGACGTCGACAACCCCGGCCTCGCCATCGCGCTGATCGTCCTCCAGGCACTCGACGCAGTCGCGTGCATCGGGCCGATCCCGTTCATCAAGCGGTCGCTCGCGCAGATCGACTGCCCGCCGCGGATCGTCAGGCTCCTCCCGTTCCTGAAGATCGACTCGGCGATCGGCCTGACCATCGGTCTCTGGGTGCCGTGGATCGGCGCGGCCACGATCGTCGCCCTCATCGCCTACTTCGTCGTCGCGATCGGGTTCCACGTGCGGGCCCGCGACACGATCCAGAACTCGCTCGGCGCACCACTGGTCATGGGATTCGTGATCATCGTCGGCGTGTTCAGCTACTTCCCGGCGCTCTAGCGCCCGGATCGTCGATCGTCGGGCGCCGAGTCCCCACGTAGCCGATCAGCAGGGGCGCCAGCGCAGCCAGACCGGCGATCGTGATCGACAGCAGCGTCGCCGCGCGATACCCGGGCGAGTTCGTCGCGCTCCAACGCAGCAGCGGAATCGGCGGCAGGACGAGTCCCGCGAGCAGGACTGCCCCCAATGCGACGCGCGCGCCCGGCACCAGGCTTCGCCACAGCCGCGTCGGCTCCATCAGCGCGAGCCCGCTGATGATCAGCAGCGCGAAGATCGGCACGGCCAGGAAGATCTCGAGCGGGAGAAGGCCGACCGAGGAACGCATCGCACCGAGCAGGATCACGAGGGACAGCACCAACGAGCCGAGGGTGAGCACGCCGAGCAGTGGCCCGCCGCGGAGGTCACGACGGATCCGCACGGCGATGGCGGCGAACGCGGTGGCGACGAGTACCACGACGACGGCCTGGAGCCCGATCGCCGCCCGCGGTAGCGCTCGGAAGTCGCGCGGGGTCGGTGTCCAGGTTCCGTCGGCCTGTCGCTCGACCACGGTGTCGAGGCCGTCGAACGACGCCTTGACCTGCGTATCCGTCGCGACGATGTCACGGGGGCCGAACTCGCTCGCCTCGTACGCCGACGTGTGCTCGGACCGCAGCGTCGCGGCCGCGTTGTGGTCGACCCGCCAGACCGTCGTCCAGCTCGCTCCCCCGTCCACCGACTCGTCGATGCGGAGGTCACGGATCCGGAAGCACTCGTCGGGCGTCGACGGGCGGCAGGCCGAAGCCGCGTAGTCGGCATCCGGGTCGTAGTTGAACGGCGTCGCCACGATCCGGTCCGACTCGATCGACAGGTCAGCGCCCTCCGTGGGCGGGCTGCTGGTCGCAACCGCCGCGGTGGCCGCCGCCAGGAGCCCGAGCACCCGGACCGAGCGCGACGTCCACCACACGATCGGTCGCTCGACGATCGGGGCGACGGCGAACAGCACCGGCACCGCAAGGAGATCAGTCGGGTCGGTGACGACGGCGTTCGACCAGGGCAGTGCGACATCCGCAGCGTCAACCGCGAGCGCGGTCGCCGCCGGAACCGCCTTGAGGGCGGCGAAGGCGACCGCCAGTGCGCCGAGCGCGAGACGTCCACGGCGGGCATCGACCAGCGCGACGCGCAGCATCACGCCCACGACGAGCAGGCCGACGACGTCGCTGAGCTTGCCGGTCAGCCAGCTCCCGTGAGCCGCCTTCCACCAGTGATCGTTTGCCGCCAGCAGCGCGACAGCGACGAGGAACCGAGGATCCGCGAGCGCTCGTCGGTCAGCCGCCATCCCGCGAGGCTAGACCGGGTCAGCCGCCCCAATCGATCGGGATCGGCGTGGGGTCTACCGGAACCGGTGCGCCTTCACGCAGGACCGGCACCCAGTCCTGGTTGAACGTGAGGTCGTGGCCGATCGTCGTGGATGCCGGCGAGTAGTGGTACACCATCGCCGCCCGCATCCCGTCGCTCACATTGTCCGTCGACCGATGACGCAGGTGGCTGTCGAAGATCAGCACGTCGCCGGCCGTCATCAGCATCTGCTCTTCGGCCGACGTGTCGACGCCCTGGATCTCGACGTAGCCGAGGTTCGCGCCCTCGCGGGGATCGTTGACGACCTCCTCGTGCACACCCTCTCGGTGTGAACCCGGCACGACCCATAGTGGGCCGTTGTCGGGCGTCGCGTCCGTGCAGGCGAGCCACACCCCGACCTGGGTCGGCGGGTCCATCCGGAAGTACCACTCGTCCTGGTGCCACGGCTGCCCGAGCGCCCCCGGCTGCTTGAAGATGAACTGGGAGAGGAAGCAGTCGATGTCGGCGCCGAGCACGTCGGCCAGCACCGCGAGCAGGCGCGCGTCGGTGGCGAACTCCCGGAAGACGTCCTCCGATCGCATCACCCGGAAGATCTTCGACAGCCGACCCTCCGGCGTCGGCGCATCGGCGAGCAGGTTCTCCGGGCTGACCAGCAGGTCGGTTCGTTCCTCGCCGCCGTCCAGCGCGCGGGCGAGCTCGATGATCCGGTCGATCATCGCCTGGCGCACCGACGCGGGCGCCCAGTCGGCCAACACGACATAGCCTTTGTCATCCCAGCTTCGCCGCTGCTCGTCGGTGAGGCCGGGCGAGCCCGTCATCCGAAGCGCTCCTGGAGCTCGCGCTTCAGCACCTTGCCGGCGGGATTGCGGGGCAGCGCGTCCACGACCTCCACGCGTTCGGGGAGCGCCTGCGTCCGCAGCCCCGCGTCACGAAGCGACGCGCCGAGGCCGCCCACGGTGAGCTCAGCCGCAGCGTCGGCCGCGACCACGACGGCGCAGACCCGCTCACCGGTGCGCTCGTCGGGCAGCCCGACGACGGCGACATCGGCCACACCCTCATGGGCGAACAGGAGATCCTCGACCTCCTTGGCCGAGATGTTCTCGCCGTTGCGGATGATCACGTCCTTGAGCCGGCCGGTGATCACCACGTAGCCCTCCTCGTCGATGATTCCGAGATCGCCGGTGCGGTAGTAGCCGTCGGCGTCGAACGCATCGGCGTCCAGCGCCGCATCGACATAGCCGAGCATCACCTGCGGCCCCTTGGCCCGCAGCTCGCCTTCCACACCGCGGGCACACACCGTGCCGTCCTCCGCCACCGCGATGAGATCGACGCCGGGCATGGCGCGGCCCTCGGTCGTCGCGAGCTTCTCGTCCGGATCGCGGATGTCGCCGTTGGTGAGGACCGGCGTCTCCGTGAGACCCCAACCCGACGCGACGCCCACACCACCGAGTTCGCTGACCAGCCGGTGATGGATCGCCGGCGGTATCGGCGCGCCACCGCCGGGACAGACCTTCAGGCTCGGGAACAGGCGCTGCCCCTCGGGAAGCGCGGCTTGGGCGGCGAGGTACATCAGGTAGAAGGGCGTTCCCGTGCCCGCATGGGTGCAGTCGTGTTCGGACAGGAAGTGCACCGTCTCCACCGGGTCGACGGTTTCGTCCATCAGGTGGGTGCAGCCGGTCTGGAACGCCATGTAGAGCAGAGCGATGCCGCCGATGTGGGGGAAGGGGAACGTGAGTGAGTAGCGATCGCCGGCCCGCACGTCGAGTCGCGCGGCCAGGGCGACCGGCACCGCGCCGACGGTCTGGTCCGTGTGGCGTGCGCCCTTGGGGTCGGCCGTCGTGCCCGACGTGTAGGTCAGCCAACGCACGTCCGTCGGACCCGGATGGACCGGTGCATCGAGCGTCGCCGGGTCGCCGTCCGGGAACTGTCCGGGCGCGACGACGAGATGATCGAGGCCGTCGATGTCCGCCGCGACCCGCTCCCCCATCGCCGCGAAGTCGTAGCCGCCGAACTCGCCGGGGGTGATCAGCAGCGTCGAGCCCGCCTGACGGCAGCAGAAGCCCACCTCGCGGTCGCGATAGATCGCGATGATCGGGTTCTGCACGGCCCCGAGTCGCGCCAGGGCCGATGCCATGACGACGGTGTCCACCCAGGTCGGCAGGATCCAGGAGACCACGTCGCCGGCCTCCACCCCGTGAGCGGCGAGACCCGCCGCCATCCGCTCGGCACGGTCCTGGTACTCGGCGAATGTCGCGCCGTCGCCTTGACGTGACCTGAGCATCGGCGCACCCGGCCATGTCGCCGCACCGTGCTCGACGAGGGCCCAGAGCGTGTCCGGCAGGTCGCGGCCGACCGAGGTCACAGGGTGACGACCTCACTCGTCGGCTGCTCCGGATCCTCGTCGGGGAGCAGGAACCGCCAGAAGACCGAGCCCCGCTGGTGTGAGTCCGTGTCGAGCCAGTTCGGATGGCCAGGGTCCTTCGCACTGACCCAGATCTCGAACGTGCCGTCGTCCTCGAGATGGATCTGAGCGCCGTTGAGCGACGACCGACGGCCGCGGTACTCGAGCGTCTGCATGTGGGCGTTCCACAGCATCACGTTGACGAACGGCCCCGGCGGGATGGTGCCCCGCATCACGAGCGCCTCGTCGGGCTCGAGTTCCCAGCGGCACATGGCGTAGTGGATGTCGGCCGCCCCAGGCACGGGCAGCCCCGAATCCCGGAAGCTGAACGGCTTCGGGCACACGTTCGCCTCGTCGGATACGAACGGCACACCGCTCGTCCCGCCGAAACCGGTCTGCCCGGTGGTGACCTGGCGGAGGAAGGCGATGCCCTCCGCCAACCGATCCGCGAGGAAGTCGTCCGCCAACGGCGGCGGTGCGCCGGTCGCGTCGAGACACGCGATGTCGATGTCGACGGCGATCGAGCTGTCGGTCTGGGCCGACACCTCGTTCTGGTAGTAGCTCCGCACGATCACGTTGATCGTGTCCGGCGGCAACTCGATCCAGTCGCCGCCCTCGGCATCGGCCTCGTCCGCGCTGATCGTCAGCGAGTAGCGCCCATCGGCGTCCACGGTCAGCGCCCGGTCGTTCACGTCGCCCCGCAGCGGGCCGGCCATACCGCCGTCGTCCGCCGGGGAATGGAGCGTGAAGGACGTGTAGCACTCCTGCTGCATGCGGCCCGTCACGCGGTAGGCGCGGGAACCGTCGATGCGGGAGAGGTGGTAGATCGCATCCGGGTTGTCGCCCTGGAGCTTGCGGCCCGGGTCCACGATCGACACGAAGCGGGGGTGCGCGGGCTGCGCCTCCCAGTACATCTCGGACATCGCGGAGAGCATCTGGCCGACATAGCGCACCGCTTCGACCTGTTCGACCGGTTGTGACCAGCGTTCACCATCGAGGACGTAGCCGTCGCGGATCTCCGACAGTGCGGCGATGAGATCGTCGAGTTGGGCCAACGAGCGGGGAATGTGGTTGTCCGGCATAGGCGGAATACTGTCACGCGGTGCCCGCAGACTTCGAAGACGACAGCGCTACGGACGACACAGCTCTGATCGCCCGGTTCGGCGGCCACGGGATCGACCGGGACAGCGCGGCGCACTTCCGCGGGCGCCTCGAACGCCGCCTGCTCATCCACCGCTGCGACGACTGCGGTCGTTGGCACCACCCGCCCCGGCCGATGTGCCCGGCGTGCTGGTCGTGGAACATCACCCCCACCGAGGTCAGCGGACGCGGCCGTATCCACCTGCTCATGACGCTGCACCAGGGGCCACCCGCCTCCGGCGTCGACTACGCCGACGGTCACCCGGTCGTCACGGTCGAACTCGAGGAGCAGCCGGCCCTGCGCTTCACCTCCACCGTCGCCGACGGCTTCCCGACCGATCGGCTCGAGATCGGCACCCCGGTCACGCTCGAGTGGGTCGACCGCGACGGCACGCCGACGCCGGTCTTCGGCCTGGGGGAGGACGGATGACGAACCGGGATCCGATGAAGGACCAGGTGGCGATCGTCGGTCTCGGCTCGACCGGGTTCACCCGCAACGGCGACGAGTCACCGCTGGCGATGGCGCTGCGAGCAGCGACCGAGGCGATCACCGACGCCGGGCTGACCGCCGCCGACATCGACGGCGTCGTCGCCACGTCCGAGCCGGCCGCCAAGGGCCCCGAGGAGATCGCCGCGGCCCTCGGCATCACGGAGGCGACCCACCACGCCAAGCCATCGCCGGTCGCCATGTTCTCGCTGCTCGACGCGGCCCGCGCCGTATTCTCGGGAGCGGCCGACAACGTCCTGATCGTCACCCCGGTGGTCATGGGGCCGTGGAACTCGCGTCGCGCGGCCGCCGATCCGTGGCGAGCCGGCACCCGGTCGAGCATCCTGCCCATCCCCGAGGACGCCACCAAGGCCGCCGCCTACGCCGCATGGGCCGGCCGCTACATCCATGAACACGGCGCGACGAAGGATCCGTTCGCCCGGATCGCGATCAACTCCCGCACCAACGCCGCGAACAACCCGCTCGCCGCGGTCACCGAGCCGTTGAGCTTCGGCATGTACGACGCCGGCCGCATGATCCGCGATCCGCTCAACATCTACGACATGGACCTGCCGGTCGACGGAGCCGACGCCTTCGTGCTCACCACCGCCGAACGCGGCCGCGAGATCGCCAGCGCGCAGGGCCGCGAGGCGGTGCTGATCCACGCCGCCACGACGGGCATCGTCGGCAAGAACGACGAGGACCAGCTCGTCGGGCTCGATCGCACCGGCCAGCACGTGGTCGTCGAGCAGCTCCGTCGCACGAGCGACATCTGGATCGACGACATCGATCTCTTCTACCCGTACGAAGGGTTCACGATCATCACGCTCGCGTGGTTCGAGAACGTCGGCTTCTGCCCGCCCGGCGGCGCCGAGGACTTCCTGCGCGAGCACTGGAACGACGATGCCCAGCGTCTCGAGATCAGCGGCCGGGTGCTCGTCAACACCCACGGCGGATCGCTCTCCGAGGGTGCGACACGCGGCACCGGCCACATCCGCGAAGCTGTGCACCAACTCCGGGGGACGGCCGGCGACCGCCAGGTCGACGGCGCGCAGAGCGCGCTCGTCACCCCCGGTGGCTTCTTCTTCAACCCGCAGGGCGCGTTCCTGCGACGGGGGTGACGGACATGACCGAACGGGTACAGGCCGATGAACTGATCCTCATCAGCGTGGACGACCACATCTGTGAGCCGCCCGACATGTTCGACGCGCACGTGCCCGAGGCGTACAAGGACCGGGCGCCCCGGGTCGACACCGATCCGAACGGCTACCAGCAGTGGTGGTACGGCGCGGCGATGGGCCGCAACCTCGGGCTCAACGCGGTGGCCGGCAAACCGCCGGAGATGTTCAACGTCAACCCCAGCACCTACGACGAGATGCGGCCCGGTTGCTACGACGTGCACGAGCGGGTGCGCGACATGTCCGCCGGCGGCCAGCTCGCCGGTCTCAACTTCCCGAACTGGACGGGCTTCGCCGGTCAGGTCCTCAGCGAGGGGCCCGATCGCGACGTGAACCTCGTCATGATCCAGGCCTACAACGACTGGCACGTCGACGAGTGGTGCGCGGCGTATCCGGACCGCTTCATCCCCTGCGGGATCGTGCCGCTGTGGGACGCGGACCTGGCCGCGGCGGAGGTCCGCCGCCTCGCGGCGAAGGGCGCCCGGGCCATCAGCTTCTCGGAGAACCCGGCCGCGCTCGGCGTGCCGTCGATGCACTCGGGGTTCTGGGACCCGTTGTTCGGGGCGTGCAGCGACGAGGGCGTGGTGCTGTGCTGCCACATCGGATCGTCGTCGAAGGGCATGAACACGTCGCTCGACGCTCCCCAGTCCGTCCCGATGACCCTCAGTCCGGTGAGCACGATGTACACGCTCGCCGATCTCCTCTGGTCCGATCTCTGGCACCGGTTCCCCGATCTGAAGTTCTCGCTCAGCGAGGGCGACATCGGCTGGATCCCCTACATGCTCCAGCGGGCCGACCATGTGCAGAACCGCCATCACGGCTGGACCGCCCACGAGTTCCCCGACGGCATGGACCGGCCGAGCGACGTCTTCGGCAAACACATCCTCTGCTGCTTCATCGAGGACCCGGTCGGCGTCGGCCTGCTCGACAAGCTCAACCTCGACAACATCATGTGGGAGTCCGACTTCCCCCACAGCGACAGCTCGTGGCCGCAGGCGCCGGAGTCACTCGCGCCGATGTTCGCCGGGCTCGACGCTGACACGGTCGACCGGATCACCCATCGCAACGCGATGCATCACTTCGGCTTCGATCCGTTCTCGCTCCGGCCCCGCGAGAAGTGCACCGCCGGCGCGTTGCGCGCGGAGGCGTCCGACGTCGACACCGTGACCCATGTGGGACGACTCGCCGACGAGTCCGACCGCGAGGCGTTCCGCGAGATCTCCACTCGGGCGTTGCGCGGCGCCGCCGGCAAGGCCAAGCGGTGATCGACGATCTGCACGCGTTCCGGCTGGCCCGGGAGGAGTTCGAGCGCCGTCTCGCGTTGGTGACCAGCGGCGACCACGACCGGCCGACGCCGTGTAGCGACTGGAACGTGCGGGCGCTGATCGATCATGTGCTCGCAGGCGACGTGTTCGCCGTGCGCGCCCTGGCAGGCGCGACCCTGGTCGAGGCGATCGACGGTCTCCTCGGCGAGGATCTCGTCGGACCGGACGTGCTCGCTGATTTCCGCTCGGGCGCAGACGCCGTCGCGGCGGCATTCGCCGCCGCCGATCCCGACAGCGCCGTCCACCACGTCCAGGGCGAGATCCCCGTGCGGGACTTCATCGAATTCCGGACCACCGACTATGCCGGCCACGCATGGGACCTTGCCGTCGCCATCGACGAGGACCGACGACTCGACGATGCACTGGTGGGTTCGCTACTCGGCCGTATCGAGCAGCGACGCGACGTCATGGCCGACATCGGGCACTTCGGTCGCGGACCGACCGGTGCCCACGATGGGTCCGAGCAGGGCCGACTGCTCGACCTGATCGGGCGCAGCCCCGTCAGCTGAGCACGGCGACCGACTCGATCCACGCGAGCGCCTCCGGGTAGTCGCTCGAAACCGCGTACTGCGGGAACCGCTCGGCAAGTCCGTCCGGGGCGTGGATGAAGCTCGCAGCATCGGCCGCGTCGAGCATGCCCATGTCGTTGAACGAATCACCCATGGCGGTGACGTGGTAGTTCAGCCCCTGGAACGCCTCGACGGCACGCCGCTTCGGGTCCTCGATGCGGGGCGTGAACGAGATGATCCGATCGTCCTCGACGTGCAGGCGATGGCACAGCAGCTGGGGGCGGCCGAGCTGTTCCATGAACGGGTCCGCGAACTGCTCGAACGTGTCGGAGAGCAGCACGACCGGATGACGGCGACGAAGCTCGTCCAGGAACGCCCGGGCACCCTCGAGAAGTCCGAGCCCGCCGATCACCCCCTGGATGAACGACAGGGTGATGTCGTTCTCCTTGCAGATGCCGATGCGCTCGTCCATGAGCTTCTGGTAGACCGGCTCGTCACGAGTGGTGCGGCGCAGCGCGTCCACGCCGGTCGCCTCGGCGACGGCGATCCAGATCTCCGGCGTGACGACGCCCTCCATGTCGAGGCTGATCAATCGCTGGCGCGGCACCGCCGAGGAGGACATGACGACCATTGTGCCGTCAGCTCGTTGGATTGCCCGTGCGATTCTGCACGAGATTGTCGGCCAGGTGTTCGGCGTACTCCTCGCCCTCGCCGAATGCGAGGTCGTGGACCCACGCCCGCTTGAGGAAGAGGTGGGCGTCGACCTCCCACGTGTAACCCATACCGCCGTGGACCTGCACGCAGTCCTTGCCGCACGCGGCCGCCGCGTGGGATGCGAGCACCTTGGCCACGGCGACCGTGCGTTCCGGCGCGTCGACACCGTTGCCGTCGAGGGTGCATCCGGCGGCGTAGACCGCGGCCCGCAAGACCTCGACCCGCGTGACCATGTCAGCGCAGCGATGCTTGACCGCCTGGAACGCGCCGATCGGCTTGCCGAACTGCTCGCGTTCCTTCGCGTAGGCGACCGCGAGCTCCGTCGCGCCGACCGCGAGACCGAGCTGGAGCGCTGACGTGAGCATCGCGCCCCGGAGCCGCCACTCGGCAGCCGCCGCCGCGTCGCCGACACGCGCCCCTGCGGGGAGCACCTCGATCGTCCACACCGGCGTGAGGGGGTCGAGCGGCTGCTCGCTGCGTCGAGCGTCGAGATCTGCGGTGGCAACTGTTGCGAGACCCTCGCCGTCCACGACCACCAGCACGTCGGCCCAGCCGAGATGTTCGATCATCGCGGGCCCCTCGCTGCGCTCGACCGAGGCCACGACGACCGACCCGTCCGCCGCACCCTCGACGAGGCCGGCCGCGAGCGTGGAGGCGACCAACGGCCCGGGAACGAGCGCCTTGCCGAGCTGTTCGAACACGACCGCAGCTTCGGCCCACCCGAGGCCGACGCCTCCGTCGGCTTCCGGCACGCACAGCGAGAACACGCCCGTCTCGGCGAGTTCGGTCCAGCGACCGCGGTCGAGCCCGGCGTCTGCCATCGCCCGGACCGTTTCGATGTCGAAGCGCCCTTCGCAGAGCGCGCCGACACCCTCGGCCAGCGCTTCCTGATCCTCGGAGAGTTCGAAGTCCATGTGCTGCTCCTACCGCTCTCTCGGCAGGCCGAGCAGCCGCTCGCCGATGATGTTGCGCTGGATCTCCGATGTGCCGGCCGCGATCGTGAGCGTCAGCGTGTAGAGCCGTTCGCCCACATGGTCGAGGTCGGAGAGATCCATCGTCTCGCCGATCGCGAGGCCGGCCCGGCCGAGGACCTGCTCGGCGAGGTCGGCCATGCGCTTGCGGACGTCGGCGTACGCCAGCTTGAAGACGGAGCCACCGGGGCCGACCATGCCGGTGCGTTGCGCCTGCGAGACGTTGCGCTTGGTCAGCGACCAGAGCGCGTCGAGTTCGGCGTCGAGCCGCCCCAACTCACGACGGATACCGGCGTCGTCCCACGCGGTGCCGGAACGCCGCGTGACCTTCTGTGCCACCTGGGCCAGGTCGGCGAGCAACCGCTGCGACGAGATCACCTCCGAGATGAACGCGGTGCCCCGTTCGAACGAGAAGGTGACATTGGTGACGCGCCAGCCGTCGTTCTCGTCGCCGACACGGTTCACCTTGGGGATCCGCACCTCGTCGAGGAACATCTCGGCGAATTCGCCGGACCCGAGGGCCGTGTCGATCGGACGGATCTCGATGCCGTCGAGGTTCATCGGCATGATCACCCAGGTGATGCCCTTGTGCTTCGGCGCCTCCGGATCGGTTCGCACCAGGAGTTCGCAGTAGTCGGCGACCTGGGCGAAGGACGTCCAGATCTTCTGACCGGTGACGACATAGTCGTCGCCGTCGTCGATCGCGCGGGTCGAGAGCGAGGCGAGATCCGAGCCGGACCCGGGCTCGGAGAACCCCTGGCACCACACGTGCTCGCCCTTCAGGATCGGCGCGAGGTGCGTTGCCCGCTGCTCGTCCGTTGCCTCGGCGATGAGGGTCGGACCGGCATGGAGTTGGCCGACGAAGTTGACGCCGACGTAGGGCGCACCGGCCCGCTCGGTCTCCTCGAGGAAGATCAGGTGCTCGGTCGGTGTCGACCCGCGACCGCCGAACTCGGCCGGCCAGTGGATGCCGGCGTAGCCGGCCTCGTGCAACTGCGCCTGCCATGCCGTGTCGTAGGCGCGACGGGCCACGAGATCCGTGTGGTCGGCAGGCACCGGCGGCACATCGGGCAGTACGCCGGCGAGCCACGAGCGCAGCTCGTCGCGGAAGTGCTCTTCTTCCTCGGTGTAGCGGAGATCCATCGGGCGCCGATCGTAGGCGAGCCGCACTTTTCGGACGAAGGCGGGCGCGGACTACGTTGCGCCCATGGCCGATTCAGACACGACGCGCGACGACGAGCTCAACGCGCCGCCCACACGCTCGACCCGCGACCGCGACGAACTCCGTCATCGCCTCACCGACTGGCTCACCGCCCGCGTGGGCGCGGAGGTCACCCTCGGCGAGCTCACCAGCCCCGATGGCAGTGGCATGTCGAGCGAGACCCTGCTCTTCGACGCCACCTGGAACGAGGGAGCCGGCCCGACCGAGCAGGCGTTGGTCGCCCGGGTCGAGCCGGCCGCGGTCGACGTGCCCGTGTTTCCGACGTACGACCTCGAACTCCAGTACCGGGTGATGGAGCTGGTCGGGGCGAGGAGTTCGGTTCCCGTTCCCGCCACCCGCTGGTTCGAGCCCGACCCGGGGCCGCTCGGTGCCCCGTTCTTCGTGATGGACCGGATGACCGGACGGGTGCCGAGCGACATCCCTCCCTATCTCATGGACGGCTGGCTCCTCGCCGCTTCCCCCGAGGAGCAGCGTGAGCTCGAGGACGCGACGGTCCGCATGCTCGCCGACCTCCACCGCATCGACATCACCGGACTCGACGTCGGCTTCCTCGAATCGCCGGCCGACGGCGACACGCCGCTGCGACGTCACGTGAACAACCAGCGGGCGTACTACGACTGGTCACGCGGCGACCGCCGCCACCCGATCGTCGAAGCCAGCTTCGACTGGCTCGACGCCAACTGGCCGGAGGACGAGGGGCCGACCGTGATCGGTTGGGGCGACGGCAGAATCGGCAACATCATGTACGCGGCCGACGGCTACCATCCGGTTGCGGTGCTCGACTGGGAGATGGCAGCCCTCGCTCCGCCGGAGATGGACATCGCGTGGATGATGTTCCTCCACACGTTCTTCCAGGAGATCGCCGAGGCGCTGGGGATGGAAGGCATGCCCGACTTCCTGCAGCGCGAGAACATCGTCGCCACCTACGAAGCCCACTCGGGGCACACCGTGAAGAACCTCGAGTTCTTCGAGGTCTACGCCGCGCTGCGCCACGCGATGATCATGACGAAGGTCCGGGAGCGCTCGGTGCACTTCGGGGAAGCCGAATGGTCCGATGACCTCGACGACTGCATCCCGCACCGTCATGTCATGGAACAGATGATCGACGGAAGCTGGTGGGGCTGATGGTCAACCCAGTCGGCCCTATCCTCGCGGCGGACGAGGGCTTCACCCATCAGATCGCGGAGACGTTCGCCAACGTCGGATCGAGCGACCCGTCGTGGACCGAGAAGGTCTGCGCGATGGCGATGGCACGTGACGGCAGCCTCCAGATCGGTTTCGGCCTCGGCAAGTACACGAACCGCAACGTGATGGACGGCTACGCTGCGGTGAGCCGCGGCGTCGAACAGCGGACCGTGCGGGCCAGCCGCCAACTCGAGCCCGAACCGACGCTCACCTCGATCGGGCCGATCCACTACGAGGTCGTCGAACCATTGACGCAGGTGCGGTTCCGGCTCGAGGCGAACGACACCCAGCCGATCGCGTTCGACTGGCTGTTCGAGGCGGTCGTCCCGCCGTTCGAGGAGGAGCGGTCACACAGTCGCCGCAACTATCGGATCGCCACCGATCTCGTCCGCTATCACCAGACCGGGGTGTGCTCCGGCTGGATCGAGGTCGACGGCGAGCGGACCGAGATGTCCCCCGACAGCTGGGTCAGCACCCGCGACCACTCGTGGGGCGTGCGGTACGACGTCGGCACCCCGCCCACCGATCTCCAGCCGGGCCTGGGCATCCCCGCCGGCGTGGGCTTCCAGATGATCTGGTCACCCGTGCTCATGGAGCGCCCGGACGGCACGCAGTACGCACTGCACCTCCACTACGTGTGGCACAGGGCCGGCGATCACGGGCAGAAGATGGTGACCGCCCAGGTCGAGCACCCCGACGGGTCGAGCGAGCAGATCGTCGACATCGTGCCGGACCTCCGCTTCGATCCCGACAACCGACGCCTGCTCGGCGGCCGCCTCGACTGCCGGATGCACGACGGCTCCGAGCGGCCCATCACCGTCAACGTGCTGGGCGACACCGGTGTGCAACTCGGCGCCGGCCTCTACTTCGGGCTCGACGGCCATCACCACGGCGAATGGCGCGGGCCGCTCAACATCGACGGCGAACACATCGAGGACTGCTCGACGCCGGAGAACGCCCGCCGCCTCCATCAGATCCGTGACACGACGATCCACGTCGTCGACCCGGTCGGTGGCGCGGAGGGGTGGGGCAACTGCCAGCCGATCGCCTGTGGCCCGTGGCCGGAGTTGGGGCTCGCGGACGAGAACTGGATGTAGGCGCCCGCTCGGGAAGCCGATGGATCAGCGCAGCCGCGCCTTGGCCTCACGCTTGAACGCCGCGAGCTGCACCCGTTCCTCGCGCTCCTTGTAGAACTCGTCGAGCGGATAGCAGCCCGAGACGAGGCCGCCGCGCGGTGCCGTGGTGCAGTCCGAGAACGTGCGACACAGGAGCCGCCGGTCGAGCTCGCGGCCGGCGAGCACGTCGGCCGGCATGTGCGGGTAGGAGAGGATCATCCGACCGAGGCCGACCGCGTCGGCCACGCCGCCGGCGACCATCGCGTCGCCCGCGTTCGGCAGCCACTCCTGGAGGTAGGACAGCCCGGCGCCGACGATCCGCATCTCGGCATGGTGGTTGGTGACCTCGGCGGTCGCGGCCAGCAGCCGAGCGACGCCGATGAGCGGATCCTCGGGCGGCTGATACCCGTCGCTCGGGGGGAAGAAGGCGGGCCGCTGGGCGTGGGGCACGTAGTAGGGCGACCCCGCTGTGGCGCACACGAGACCGACGCCGAGCCCGTGGAGCGCGTCGAGCAGCGCATGGGTCTCGCGCAGATCGAACCCGAGACCGGTGCCGTCGCCGCCGAACGCGAGGCCGTAGTCGCCCGGCTGCCCGGCGGAGACCTCCGGCACGCCGACGCCGCCCTCACCTGCCACGTAGGGAACGAGGTCGAACAGCGACAGCCGGATCGCGACACCGAGGCCGGGGGCGCGGACGCGGATCCCCTCGGCGACGCTGCGCACGAAGTTGGTGCGGCCGACGAGGTCGCCGCCGTAGCGGCCCTCTCGATCGACGGCGCTGAGGAACTCGTGGCCGAGATACCCGTGACACGCCTTGACGTCCACGAAGTCGAAGCCCGCTTGCTGAGCCAGCACGGCGCGGTCCACGAACTGTTCGACGAGTTCGTCGAGCTCCTCGTCCGAGAACACCTCGTCGTCGCCCGACCCGACGCGACCGTCGAGCAGCGGGTGGCGATAGAGCGTGCGGGGCGCGGGACCGGCGGCGCTCGGTCGGGCGTAGCGACCGGAGTGGGTCAACTGCAGTACCGAGACCTGGCCCGGGTCGAGCCGCGCCCGCAGCGCGGCGATGTCGTCGACCGTCGTCTCGTCGAGGACCAGCTGGTTCGGGTTTGCCTTGCCGTCGGGTCGCACGGCGGTGGCCTCGCCCCACACCAGACCGGCTCCCGAGGTGGCGAAGCGATCCCACCGCCGCCGGACGAGGTCGGTCGGCCGTCCGTCGGCGTCGCCGTCCCACCCCTCCATGGGCAGCACCGCCCATCGGTTCGGCGCGACCTTCGTGCCGGCGAAGCCGTCGGTGATCGTCATCGGCGCGGCGAGCACGCCGGTGGGATCGACCTCCTCGGTGATCGGGA